>CBDUEX010000190.1:0-4457 GCA_965366305.1 uncultured Bacteroidia bacterium
TTGCAACGAATATTGAATAGCGAACGAGTTGTGTGTTTTTGTAATAGGGTCCTCGACGATTCTGAAAATTTTGTATTCCAGAAACAAATTGGTTTCCATTACTTCAGGAATGTGTTCGTCTTTTAACCAAGCAACTACTTCTTCTTCTATTTCTGGCATAATGCTCAGTGTTACGTTATATACTATCATGTTATGATCTAGGGTGATATTGTTCGATTATCGTTTTTAAATAGGAGTTATCCAAGTGAGTGTAAATTTCTGTTGTGGTTATGCTCTCGTGACCCAGCATTTGCTGCACTGCTCTTAAGTCTGCTCCAGCCTCTATCAAAACCGTTGCAAATGAGTGCCTTAAGGTGTGAGGGCTAATGCTTTTTTTAATGCCCGCCGTAATAGCAAGATCCTTAATTATTTTGAATATGGAAATCCTACTAAGTGGGTTTCCTTTTTGATTGAGTATTACATTGTTTTGTTGCTTATCATTAGCAATATCCATGCGGTACGCCTGAAAGTAGTAGTTGAGTTGACGTATTGTTTTTGCACCAACAGGAACCAACCGTTCTTTATTCCCTTTTCCGGTTACCTTTATGAAGCCGTCCTCAAGGTAGAGGTCGTTTATTTTCAAATCTACCAACTCAGAAACCCTAAGGCCAGACCCATACAGCAACATTACTATTGTTTTGTCTCTCTCTCCAGACCGTTTCGAAAAATCAATCGACTCGAGCATCGATGTTATTTCCTCGTGTGACAAAACCTCGGGCAAAGTCTTAGGTAGTTTAGGCGTATCAATGGTTTGTAGCGGGTTTGCTTTTATAATAAGTTCTGCAACTAAGAATTTGTAAAACGTTTTTAATCCGGAGATGATTCGAGCCAAGCTTCTTGGTGATAACCCAACAGATTCTAGACTTACTAAAAACTCGGTAATTGTTGAATAATCAACCTTATCAAGTTGCGTGTTGTTTGCAAATTTTTTCAGCTTATAAAGGTCAGACTGATAAGCACTTATCGTATTCTTGCTTAATGATCGCTCTAAGCTCAAATGCGAAATAAAGTCTTGTATAAACGGGTCTTTCTTTAGTTCAGTTTTATCTCCGTACATTGAAGAACTTCTTTGTTGTCGGCGTCGTTGTAGTTCACTAAAACCAATATGCTTGCGTTCGCAATGTTCACGTTTTTTGGAATAGCAACTTCCCAACCTTTCTCAACAACAACTCCCCTATCGAGGTTAACACCCCCTGTTACCTGTAATGGTGTGCCATTATACGGCGTAAACGCCTCTCTAAGAATGTGTTTATGAACATAGTTTTGGTCTGTTCCTGTAGTTGTATATTGAGGATGAACAATTCCGTCTTCCAGCAACAAGACGGTAACAAATACATCAAATTCTGGTTTTTGAGTAAATACCGCTTTAGATTTAACCTGAAATGTAGAATCATTAAGTTTAGTCTTGTTTAGCTCCAAATTCACTATTGCAGAAGTACCATCGAGAGTTCTCGCATAGTTTTCCCACAAAGAATATGGTATTTTAATGCCAGGCTCACCCTGAAATAATTTTCTATTGACACCGCCACCTGGCAACTGATTACTAAACTCAAATATGTTAGAAGCAATTAACTGAGAAGTTGGATTTCGTAAATCCTCAAATCCCGATGCGGGTGTTGTTAAATTCTTTGGTTCTTGAGGATAGATGGATATTACAAACACATCGCTAGTTTCCATTGTGTCTACTATGTGCTTTGCAGCTTCTGCAGCTTGAGGACAGTTTGGACACCTTACTCCGGTTAAATCTTCTACCAAAATAGATCGAAATTCGGGAGCTGGAATATCCGCTGAGGCCAAGACATATGACGTATCTTTTAAAACAGTAACACCTGCTTTGCCAAAATCAATTGGTGGGTTAGACTCTTTACATCCAAATGCAAAAAGCACAATTCCTATAGCTGCCAGTTTCTTGATCATAATTCAAAAATACGTACTTATTTATTTAGTTGTTCTCAAGTACACATTTAAAGTCTTAAGCTCCTTTTCTTTTAACTCACGCCATTGCCCTTTATGCAAACCTTTCTTATCGAAGTTGTGAAACATCACACGATCTAACTTTATCACCTCATTACCAACAGCTTCAAACATTCTACGGATGACCCGGTTTTTGCCAGAATGTATTTCAATTCCGTATCTTATCTCATTATCCTCTTGTAGTTCTACAATTTTATCAAACTTCGTTATCCCATCTTCTAATTCTACCCCTTGAACTAATTTGTTCAAGTCCTCTTGACTCAACCGCTTAAGGGCTTTTGCTTTATACACTTTCTTAATTTTCTTAGATGGATGAAGGAGGTTCTGAGTCAAGTTTCCGTCATTTGTTAAGAGCAAAACTCCTGTGGTATTTCTATCTAACCGTCCAACAGGATATAAATGCTTCAAGTTTTCTGGCAAAATATCAATCACTGTTTTCCTATCATTTTCGTCGTTGCGAGTACAAATTGTGTTTTTAGGCTTATTCATAATCACATATTTTTTTGCTCCACTAGACACTAAGTTGTTGTCTACCTGAACTTTATCGGACAAGCTTACTTTGGTGCCCAAGTTTTTTTGAATCTTGCCGTTTACCTTAACCCTGCCTTCTTCAATCATTGCGTCAGCGGCTCTTCGACTACAAACTCCGGCATTTGCGATGTACTTATTTAATCGAACAACTGATGTTTCTTCGCTAGACTCTTTATATTTTTGCGGCTCGTTTGCTTTCATAGATGATTCATTATTGTAATTTTTGCAAAATAAACGCGTTATAACGTATAAACCTTACCATTTGCGATATCTACTCATCATACTTTTGTTTTTTGCAAGCAAAGTGTCTGCAATTTCAGATGCTCCAACCCTGCTAAGGGCCTGCATTAATTACACAGACAGTGTGGTAACTATTTCGTGGGACGCTCCATCGGATGTCTGTGGATCGTTCACAAACTATGTAATTTATGGAAACGAAAACGCAGGAAGTTTTTCAAAAATAGCCACGATACCAAACATCGCCATCACAGAGTTTCCGCATGTGTTAAACAACAAGAATGCAAACCGCACTTATTTCATACGCGTTTTTAATCTCTGCGACGGAAAAGACAGTGCCACTTCCGACACATTAAGCGTTGACATTGTGTACCCTGTGAACATTCAGTTGGATTCTGTAAGTTACGAACTAAGTACACAAAACATAATTGCAGGATGGCAAAAAAACCCATCGGTAGACACAAAAGCCTACCAGCTCTACGATTACAGCTCTGGAAACGGCGACTCCATTGGATACACAACAGACACCTTTTATACCATAACCACAAACCCTACTTCTGTGTTTCCCGTAGTAATCGCAACACTTGACAGCTGCAATCTAACTTCCTTACTTTCCACGCCTCATAAGGTTATGCGACTTGGAAGCACTATTGACACTTGCAAGCGACAAATCACTTTAAGTTGGACTTCATATAGTGGGTGGCAAAAAATTGACAGTCAATTTATTATGCTATCGCTAAACGGGTCCAGTTTTACCAAACACACCACTGTATCGGGCAACACCGTTTCTTATGTTTATGACGGATTTTCGCTTGGCGACACCTTTTGTTTTTTAATAAGGGCATCCACAAACTCCAACTCCATCACGTCCAGCTCAAATACAACTTGCATCGAAACAAGAAAGCTTGAGGAGCCCAGCTACGTTTATCTAGACCGCGTTTCTGTTGACGACAACAAAACCATAACCTTAGAATGGAGCACAGACAACACTAAAGACCAAGCATACTTTAAGGTGTCTAGAAGCCTAGGCCTAAACATGTTTGATCAAGAATTTAACGTTGCTGCATCTACAAGCCTATCATACAATTTCAACGATGTGTTGGTAGACGTTCAAAAGAATTACTACCGTTACGCTGTTTCCTCATTCAACAAGTGTGACGAACCAACAGCAACCACAGACACCTCCAACTCTATTCTGTTAAACATGGTGCCACTCACAAACCACAACGACTACTTTGGGTGGGGCGGCTCCGTAGAATCCTACACCCTTCAGAAAAAAAATGGTTCCACGTGGAACCAAATAGAAACAAATGTTTTCCCTATTGCTTCAGACTATACAGATTCAGCGGGTTGCTATAGAATAATCGCAACCGAAGCCGTAAATGCTTTCGGTAAAAAAGCGATTAGCATTTCCAACGAATCCTGTATCCAGGATTCCCTTAAGTTCTATATTCCTACGGGCATCAATCCAAAAACAGAAAACAACAGCTTTGTGGTGCTAGGCACAGGAATAGACCACAGCAAATCAACCTACGAAATATACAACCGCTGGGGAATGCGTCTTGCTCAAAACAACACCAACATTCCTTGGAAAGCTGACTACCAAGGATCCATAGTGCCTCCAGGAATATACATTTACGTTGTACATTTGTATGGACTTTTAGGAGAAAAAGCGT
>CBDUEX010000191.1:0-4423 GCA_965366305.1 uncultured Bacteroidia bacterium
TTTTTCAATGGCAAGTGGAACAGTTTTGTCTTCCTGGTTCATTCCTTGAAGCAGTTCTAAGGTAGATTTCTGATCGAGCTGATCATGATTGGATGTGGTTTCTGTGGTGAGCATTTAATCTTTCAAATCTACATTCTTAGAATATTCCAACAACACTAAATGCCAATTTTTTCTTCACCACTTTACCATCTAGATTAAAGGTTTCGATAAAGAGGATGTAATTCCCAACAGCTAGTTTTTCGCCGTTCGCTTTTACACCATCCCAACTTATTGTGCCGCTTGTGGCTAAGGTTTGGTTTTTAAATGGATGAGCAATAAGGGCTCCGTTTAAATTATAGACATAGCCATTTATGGTGTTATCGGTAGTGCCGAATTGATATTTTAAAATGAGTACGTCTTGATATCCATCGCCATCGGGAGAAAACGTTTTTGATTCTAATTCAAACTCAAGGTCGCTCGCAGTTACATCTACATATTGAGAATTTTGATATCCTGGAGTTGCAAAACCAGCACTGCTGCTGGCAGATGTCCAGTTGCTAGTATTTAGACCTTTGCTTTTCAAGTCGATACGTTCTAAGCTTACTCCCTCTGTAGAATTGAGCAATTCAAAGTGTTGCTCTTCAGAATAGGCTACCGAATCAATTAATTTATTGTTGGAGTAGAGCACTACATTTCCTTTGTCATCATTCATAGCTGGTGTTTTATCAATTTCAACTTGCGTTTTTGCCAGTGGATAGTGCAATCGAATATTGGAAGTATCTGACGAAACAGCAACGTAACTGCTTGGAGCTAAAACATAATTAGCAAGTTGAACAAAGCTGAGACTTCCGTTGGAATTAACACTTCCAAGCTTGAGGCTATCAAAAGAAATAAAGTGCTGGCTTGAGTTGTACAATTCAATGAAATCAACACCATCTTTGTTGGGGTTAAAGAGCAGTTCATTAATAAGAACATCGCCAGGCATTACCGAACCTATTCTCACAGCTCTAATTTCGGTGTCTAAGGAGGTATTCCCTTTGCAATCTTGCAGCTGAATTATTTTTATGATGTACGAATTATCATTTAAGTCGTCTTGAAACTCTAGTACAACCTGATTGGGAATGGTGTTTGTGATGTTAATTGGATTAATGCCAAAACTACCCAGTTCAAAATTAATAAGGTCAGTTGCTAAAGGTGCTATTATTTCTTCATTAAACAGTATAGTGATTTCATTAGTACTCGTAATTACAGATTTTATAATTTGAGGTGGCTCTTGGTCTAGATGCACGCCAAAAACAGAATTTTCTGAACCCGGGCTTCCGCCAATTGCCGCATTACTTGCCGTCCAGTTTTCAAATTCGGAACAGGAGTTATTGGTGTCAATAAGTTCGAGCGAGTAGCCGCCTTGTTTCTTTACATCATCCTTATAATAGTTATCGGTATAAGAAACAGCATCTAATAGAACGCCATCCTTATTTCGTAATTCTAAATCATCGCCAGCATTATTTAAGGTCGGAAAACTTGGCAGTTCTAATACCGAACCAAATGAAGAAAAGAGAGCCTCATTTCCTTCTTTACAAAGAATGAGATATGCATAAGGATTTATAGTGATTGCAGCAAAAATTACAGGACTTCCACCATCCGAAAAAGTACAAGATTCTAAAGTTAACGTATCGGCAGTAGTATTGAATAATTCAACAAATTCTTCATCAGGTAATCCCACGGATGGAGAAGGGTCGGCAAAAATTTCGGAGATTACAATATCGCCGGCTGTTGGTGCAATGTATTGATATAAACTAAATACAATCGTAGTATCTCCATTATTGCCTTTACTATCATATAAGTTGTTGATAGTGAGCGTATAATTCCCGTTTATTAATGCATTACTAAAAGACAAAATAAGTTGGTTGGAATTGAAATCGCCCGTTACATTATCTGGATTTCCATAGCCGTTGGATAAGGTATAGATTGTTTGCGGGCTGTTCACTACAATATCATCAAAAGTGAGTTGCAATTGATCGGGATTAATCCAATCAATCGAGGTAACTTTTGCCAATGTAGTATCTACTCGTTTTGGACCTACGTAAATGTCATCGAAAAAATGTTTTTGGTGAAAAGTAGCGGTACTTTGTTTGATGAGAAAACCGAAATTCCCTGTAGTGCTTCCAAAGCTTGTGCCATTGCCTTCCCAAACAAATAAATTACCGCCTTCATAGTCTATCCAAAGCTGCCAATTAAAGCTCTCTTTAATCACTCTAATTCTTATTTTTTTATTGTGTGTTTTACCATCTGCACCATCAAATAAAAGCGATTCTACGCCGTTGTCTAATTTATACAATGACACTTCGTCTTTGGTATTGCCAATGCGTACAAAGAAGCCATTTTTAGCCTTGGTTAAATCAACAGAATCAGATACTAAAAATACATCGGCATAGTTTGCACTTGAGGTGCTGAGTTGTAGGTTTATCCAAAACTCCCATTCAGCGTCTCCAACTATAGCCATGGGTGTAGAGCAGTAGAAAACATCAGTAGGAATAATGGAGGTTGATTGAAGTGTTTGATTAGTGATGGTAAATTTATTGGTGTCGCCAACCCATGTCGGGTTTTGACTTAAGTCGCCATCTGAAAAATCTTCCATAAATTGGGCATTCCCAAAGGACCAAATTAGAGTTAATATGAAGAGGAAACCTGCTTTCACTTGGGTGGAATAATTCTATTTTTAATTTCCTTGTAGATACCTACAAACGATAAATGGTTAAGTGGGAACTCTAAAAATACATGCAATACACTTAAAAAGAACAACACAGCTAAGCCAATTTTGTAATCGTATAAATAAAGGGCTACTGATCCAATCCAAATGGCAATGGCACTATAAAGTCGTGGCCGAGACACTTGATGCCAATTAATTACCTTGGTTTTACTAAACCAATTTAAATAATGGTAGGTATAGGCAAATGCAATAAATATTTGAAGCTTAAGGCCAATGGTCGACATTACGTAGTAAGTGCCTTTGTGCCAACCAAAAAAGTTGGAAATAGCATGATTGATTCGGTGAAAATTACTGGCTTTCATTGCTTCTAGCCAATAGCCTTCCAATACATAGTTTGCTGCTTTAGGTCGTTGATATACAATTAGAAAAAGAATGGCTAAGAAAACCATTAGTGAGGCATAACCGCTTACGCTTTTGCTTTTAAGTGCACCGTAAAGAATAAATAGGCCTGTGAAAACATACACGTGAATAACGGTTGGTAGCATCACACCAATTATCATGATGTAGGCATTTACTTCATTCAAAAAATACGCAGCAACAAGACCCAATAGCATAAGCCCATAGCGATAACGTTTATTTTTAATAAAGGTCATCATTACAGCTGTATAAAAAGCTAAAAAGATGAAGCTTCGCTCGTATTTAAGAATGAAATCAGAAAGAGGTTTAAATGCAGATTTGTCGATAGCTGCGGCCCAATTTTTTGTTAACTCAAAGGATTCAAATTGATGATAAAAAAAGCCAAGCGTTACCAGTGCACAAAGCACTACAAGAATCCATGCATCGCGTTTGTATGTGGTGAAATAATTCCGCTTATCAAGCCATCCAATTTCGGTTAAATAGTGAAGCGGCCCGAGCACAGCATAGGACAAAAGAAACAAATGAAATGGTAGCTTTACGGCAACGACAAACGAGAATATCATCAGTCCAATATTTAAATAGTCAAGTTTTTTCGCTGTCATTAATGACAAATTAAGCCAATAATTTAGTTAGTGTATGGAAACTAATCCAATTTTTTATTCGCAATATGTACATTTGCTACCCAAACCAATAAATTAAAATTAATGAAAAAAAGTACACTCGTAATAATCGTATTAGTCGCAGTAGCTGCACTTTGGATTTTTAGATCATACAACTCAATGGTTGAAAAACGTGAAGCAGTATCTACCAGTTGGGCTAGTGTTGAAACGCAATACCAACGAAGAGCAGATTTAATTCCTAACCTGGTAAATACAGTAAAAGGATATGCTGACTTTGAACAAGAAACGCTTACTAAAGTAATTGAAGCGAGAGCAAAAGCAACGCAAACAACGATCGATCCAAGCAATATGACCACGGAACAATTGCAACAGTTTCAAGCAAATCAAGGAGAATTGTCTGGAGCATTGTCTCGATTATTAGTTACCATAGAGCGTTATCCAGAATTGAAAGCAAATCAAAACTTCTTGGAATTACAAGCTCAATTAGAAGGAACTGAAAACAGAATTAGCGTAGCCCGAAATAACTTTAATGAAGTAGCACAAGGGTATAATACGTATATCAAGAAATTACCACAAGCACTTGTAGCTGGTCTTTTAGGTTTTGATGCCAAGCCATATTTCGAAGGAAAAGAAGGCAGTGAAGATGCACCAGTTGTAGAATTTTAGGATGTTTGGACTATCCTGGACGCCATTTTCT
>CBDUEX010000192.1:0-4408 GCA_965366305.1 uncultured Bacteroidia bacterium
AACATCTTTTTCTTTAACATGTGTGCCTCCTAAACATCCAGGATCTTTGCCGCCATGCCCGGCATCAATAACTACCACTTTAATCGAAGAATTAAGCAAATTCAAAGGCTTTGAAGTACTCAACATCGAAATCCCTAAAAGAAATACAATTAATATAACCTTTGTGGTGTTCTTTGTAGGATATATGTTGTTCATTTGCAACATCGCTTAAGCTTCAATTTTATTAAAATTTTAGTTGAACAATACTAAGGAAACATATCTTCAAAGCGTTCAAAATCAGTTGGTTTTATTTCAACGTATGCTTTTGTTTTGTTTTGTATTTTATACACCAAGTTTAGCCTTTTCTCAATCGGTAGACTCTTTAAATCTACAATCTGATTCCACAGTTGTTATAGACTCGATTGGAATTGATAGTTTCGGTTTTAACATCGCTAATCATAAATCTTCGCTGGAAGACATCGTTGCTTATCAGGCAGATG
The DNA here is from genome assembly GCA_965366305.1 of uncultured Bacteroidia bacterium. GTDB lineage: Bacteria > Bacteroidota > Bacteroidia > NS11-12g > UBA9320 > UBA9320. The sequence continues at coordinate 480 of CBDUEX010000192.1, forward strand.
ATTCAATTGTGTTAAATCTAGAAGAGAAAAGAGCTTACTTATACGGCAACGCTCAAATTGAATATCAAGCCATTAAACTTAGAGCCGAATATATTGTAGTTGACTTTGATAACAAGGATGTTTTTGCAACCGGAGTTATTGATGATTCTACCCAAAAATATACGGGACGACCTGAGTTTGAAGATGCTGGAAAAGTATATGAAGCGGACACGATGAAATACAACTTTGAAAGCAAAAAAGGAATTTCATACGGAGTACTTACCACAGAGAAAGACGGATACATCCATGGAGACAAGGTTTTGCGTGATAGTATGGAAAACATTTATGTTAAAAATGCACGCTTTACAACATGTAACTTACCTGAACCTCACTTTTATATTTCAGCCGATAAAATAAAAGTAATTCCTAAGAAACAAATTGTTACTGGGCCTGCCAATTTGGTAATAGAGGGGATCAACACTCCACTTTTTGTGCCTTTTGGGTTTTTTCCTATTCCTGAAAAACGAAAGCATGGGATACTATTCCCTTCTTTTGGGGAATCGCCTGATCGAGGTTTTTTCTTGCGAGGAATTGGATATTATTTTCCAATAAACGAGCATTTAGATCTTTCCATTAAAGGAGATGTATACTTCAGAGGAAGTTTTGGATTAGCTGCCACTTCTAATTATTACAAACGTTATAAATATAGGGGACGATTTGGATTTACATTTAACAGAAACGAAACTGGTGAACCAGAGGCAAGCTCCTATCAAGTTTCCAATGATTTTAAAGTAGATTGGATATACTCCAGAGACTCCAAAGCAAAACCGGGTAGCACATTTGGTGCCGATGTTCACTTTGTTACACGAAGTTTTAACAAAAATAATACGTCAAACTACAACGACATTATTAGCACAAACTCAACGTCTAGTGTGAGCTATACAAAAAGCTTGTTAAGCAATAAGCTAAACTTGGGAGTAACCTCCAACATGACTCAAAATCTTTCTACTGGTGATTTAAATTTAACCTTACCACAACTTACTGCCAACGTTAGCAGACAAATGCCTTTTAAGAAATTCAATTCCAATAATAAAACACTTCGTAGCTTTATGCGAAACATGGGTATTTCTTATTCTGGTACTTTTAGAAATGAAATCAATACCAACGATAGTCTTTTGGTGAGCAGCGTAGGTGAAATTTTTAATAAACCTGCAGTGCCTAGCACAGAAAGCATTTGGGATGACTTTAAGAACGGTGTTAGCCAGGCAATTCCAATAAGTACATCGTTTAAAGCAGCCAAATGGATAACCGTAAGTCCAAACTTTACTTTTAATGAATATTGGTATTTTAAGACTACTGAAAAAACCTGGGACGACACCAATGACACGCTATTAGTAAACAATGATATCTCTGGATTCTCACGTGGATACAGTTACCAAACAAGTGTAGGCTTTTCTACAATTCTTTACGGAATGAAGCAATTCAAAAAAGGCAAGCTAATGGCTATTCGACATGTAATGCGACCAAATATTTCTGGGGTTTGGAAGCCCGACTTTAATAAAAATGAGAAGTTCGGAAATCGAAATGTTCAAACCGATACTTTTGGAACAATTTCTTCTTATTCTATTTATGAATCGGGCATATTAGGAAGACCATCTGGAGGACCACAGGCTAGTTTAAACTTTGGGATGGGTAATAACCTAGAAATTAAAGTACGAAGTGCCAAAGACACAGCCAATGGTGGTATTAAGAAAGTAAAGATCATAGAAAGTTTAAATATCAATAGTGGGTATAATTTCTTAGCAGATTCATTAAACTTATCGAACTTTAGATTGAATGGTAACACTACCATTTTAAACAGAATTCGAATGAACTTCAGTACTACATTTGATCCTTACACGTATGTTTGGGATAGTACTGGAACTGTCGAAAATCCAATCAACCAATACCTTTGGAATTCCTCTAAAAAACTGGGGAACTTTACTTCGGGAAGTATCTCTATTTCAACCAACCTCAACCCTGATGCCTTTAAAAGAAAAACTTCTGACAAGGTGAATGATGAGGAACTGGAATACATCAACAATAACATAGGCGATTATATTGATTTCAATTTACCTTGGAGTTTAACCCTTAACTACAATTTAAATGCAACTACTCCAGTATTAGAAGAGAGCTTTATTACTCAAAGCATTACTTTTCAAGGTGATGTAAAACTTAGCGAAAACTGGAAGATTGGCGTAAGTAGTGGTTATGACATCACTCAAAAAGAATTAGCATTTACATCGTTGGAGTTTTTCAGAAACCTGCATTGCTGGGAAATGAGCTTTAAATGGTATCCAATTCAACGTCAAATGTTTGAATTTAAAATCGCCGTTAAGAGTAGCACCTTACAAGATCTTAAGTTGAATAGAAGAAGAAGCTGGTGGGATTTATAACATCCTTTAGTCGTTATACACTCTCTAATAATAACATTAAAACACCCCAAATTATCTTTATTTTTCAATAATGGAATCAATTCAATTTATCATTTGTTTAAGAAGTACCCGTTATTATAATGTAACCCAACCAACACAAAAATCTATAACTTAAAATGTACATTTGCCACCTTTATTTAAGACTACATGAGTGAACCAAAATTCAATAAAAATTTAGGACGATCAATCATCCTTGGGGCTGTTGCACTACTTGTAGGCTTCATTGCTTTAAAACAATTAGGAAAGGAAGAAACTAAGAATGCACCCAAAATATCATTTCGTTCTAAAGCGGTTGATGTTGAGGTTGTGAAATTATCTGACATTCCTGTAAATATTGAAGTGAGTGGCCGATTAAAGGCTAGAAATCGACTGGAGTTATACAGTGAAGTGAGTGGTGTTCTGAAGTCATCCAATTTTAGAGCAGGTTCAAAATTTGCAGCCAATCAAACAATAGCATCCATCGACGACAGCGAATTTAGAGCTCAACTAAAAGCTCAAAAAAGCACGTTTATGGGCTTAATTAGTCAAAGTTTAGCAGATATATCATTGGATTATCCTGATGACTACGAAACATGGAAAACATTCTTACAAAACATTGACCCCAACAAGCCGTTACCTAAGCTACCCAGCCTTTCCAATCAACAATTAAAACAGTTCATTTCTGGAAAGAACATTTTAAGCAATTATTACGCAATTCAAAGCCAAGAAGTAAGGTTAAGAAAGCACCACATATCTGCACCTTATTCTGGTGTGTTGAGTGAAACAAGTATCGACCCTGGAACATTGGTTAGAGTTGGTCAGAAACTAGGTACGTTTACACAACAAGGCGGTTATGAACTTGAAGCATCGGTTTCTAAAACAGATCTTGCCTATTTAAAAATTGGCAGCAAAGTGAGTTTGTTTTCTGAGGAATTTAACAAAACATACCCTGGTGTTGTATCGCGAATCAATACCATCATAGATCCAGGCACTCAGTTGGTTAGTGTATTTTTAAATGTAAACAGCCCAGACTTGTATGAAGGATCCTATTTAGTAGCCAAAATATCGGGAGGAACCGCAACCAATTCCCTTAAAATTAGAAGAAATTTACTGGTAGATAATGGCATTTATATAGTTCAAGAAGATTCTACGCTTCACTTACAATCAGTAGAGATTGTTAATTACCTTGGCGAATCGGCTATCATCAAAGGACTTAAAAATGGAAACATTGTTCCCACTCAAACCATAAGTGGAGCTTTTGAAGGAATGAAAGTAATTCCAACTTCTAAATCGGACCTATAGTATGAAGAAGATCATTGCTTATTTCATAAAATACCCCGTTTCGGTAAACACACTTCTTGCCATTATTACCATATTTGGTGCAATTGCCTACAGCAATTTAACAGCAAGCTTTTTCCCTTTAATTGATAGTAGAATTGTAACGGTACAATTGATCTATCCTGGTGCATCACCAGAAGAAATGGAAGAGGGAGTTGT
>CBDUEX010000193.1:0-4396 GCA_965366305.1 uncultured Bacteroidia bacterium
AAAACTGTTATGCACCGTAGACTAGAAGAGGGGTATTTGGATATCAGCTCTTTATTGTCTGGTCAGTATATAATTCAGGTAGATTTTGATAATAAGGTGTATAGGTCAAGATTAGTAAAGGACTAAATAAACGTATAGTTGTCGCTTCATAAGAGAAACCCACTGCAATAAGAATTAAGTTATATGCTTTATAGTTTTCATCTTAAGTTGTGGAGCCTTTATTAGATGTAGCCTCGCCAAGAATCGAACTTGGATCTAAAGTTTAGGAAACTTCTATTCTATCCATTGAACTACGAGGCTCAATTTATGCAATAATGCTTCCTTCCGTGGTTTTTTCAGTCGGACTAACAAACTTCAATTTTCCATCCGCATCTTCTGCCATCAATATCATGCCACTACTTTCAATGCCCCGTAATTTTCTGGGAGCTAAGTTTGCGAGATAGGTAACTTGTTGACCAACAATATCTTCTGGCTTATAGTGTTCTGCAATACCGCTAACTACTTCACGTGTTTCTTCACCAACATTTAAGGTAATGTGAAGTAATCGATCTGCCTTTTTTACTTTTTCTGCAGCTGTTATGGTGGCAACTCGAATATCGAGTTTCGTAAAGTCGTCGTATTGTATCATTGGTTTAAATGGTGTTGGTTGAGCAATAGGTTCAGTCTTAGCAGTTTCTGTAATAACTGGTTTCTTCAGTTTCTCTACTTGAAAATCAATCGCTTCATCTTCAATTTTTTCAAATAAAAGGGAAGGTGTGCCTATCTGATGCGAAACTTTAACAGAATCTTGATAGTATTTAATATTGAGAAGGTTAAGTATGTTATTTGAAGTGTTAGGAAGAAAAATCTGAGCGTATTCACCAATTTCTTTCACAATTTGAATGCAAGTATAGATGCAATCTGCAACCGCTTGCTTATTGGCGTCATCCTTAATCATTTTCCATGGCTCAGAATCCTGCAAATACTTATTTCCAGTTCTTGCAATCTCCATGTAATATTCAAGAGCAGAACGTTGGTTGAATTTTTGAAGTGCTGTTTCTATGTTTTGCTTAATCGCTGAAGTATCGCAGGTTAACGATCCTTCTGGTACTAAACCATCGTAATATTTATGCGTTAAAACGACTACTCGGTTCACGAAATTTCCAAGAATGGCCACCAATTCATTGTTCACTTTTGCCTGAAAGTCTTTCCAAGTAAAATCAGCATCTTTTGTTTCAGGAAGAATACTCGTTAACGCATAGCGTAATTCATCTGTTTTGCCCGGGAAATCTTGTAAGTATTCGTGCAACCAAATCGCGTGATTTCTACTCGTTGATATTTTATCACCCTCTAGGTTTAAGAATTCGTTTGCGGGAACGTTTGTTGGCAAGATGAAATTTCCGTGTGCATGCAGCATCGCCGGAAATATGATAGTGTGGAATACAATATTGTCTTTCCCTAAAAAATGAGTAAGCTCTGTATCCGGATCTTGCCACCATTTCTTCCAATCACCTCCAGCAGCTTCCTTGGTAGCGGTGATATATCCAATAGGAGCATCAAACCAAACATACATTACTTTTCCTTCCGCTCCTTCAATGGGTACTTTTACCCCCCAATCTAAATCACGGGTCATCGCTCTTGGTTGTAAGCCTTCTTGCAACCAACTGTTACATTGGCCATAAACGCTTGATTTCCAACTAGATTTCATTCCAGCTACCCAATCATTTAAGAATTCATTTTGGATTTTATCCAAAGGTAAATACCAGTTTTTAGTTTCTTTTAGAATCGGAACATTACCGGTTAATGCCGATTTAGGATTGATAAGTTCAGAAGGGCTACTAGCTCTACCACATTGCTCGCATTGATCTCCGTAAGCATTGTCGTAAGAACAATTGGGACAAGTGCCTACAATGTATCTGTCTGCTAAAAATTGCTTTGCATCTTCGTCATAAAACTGTTCCGTAGTTTCTTCAATAAAGATGCCTTTATCATAAAGAGTTTTAAAGAAGTCTTGTGCGGTTTCATGATGCAACTGATTCGTAGTTCTGCTAAAGGTATCAAAATGAATTCCAAAGTCCTTTAACGCACTTGATATTATGGTGTGATTTTCGTCAACTACTTGTTGCGGAGTCTTCCCTTCGTTTTTCGCCTTCAACGTAATTGGAACGCCATGTTCATCTGTTCCACATACAAATAAAACATCGTTCCCTTGCATTCGTAAGTACCGGTTGTATATATCCGAAGGTAGAAAGCAACCAGCAATATGCCCAATATGAATAGGGCCATTTGCATAAGGTAAAGCACAAGTTATAAGATGTCTTTTTGCCATAAAGACGCAAATGTAAGGTGAAGTAAATTAAATGACTATCAAATTCTTTCTCTTACGAAGTTTAGTCCGGTGAGTCAACTTTAATTATTGATTCTTCCTCTTCTCTTTTGCACTTTCGTAAGTATTGGATGCAATACAACAGCCAATAAGATAATAGAGGTTCCAACATAGAAACTAAGATTTAAATCTTGATCCTCGTTGAGCAACCAAACGGCCAATAAAATACCATAAACGGGCTCTAGGTTTACACTAAGGTTAGCAATAAATGCAGACAACTCTTTAAGAGAGTTTAACGCCAAAACATACGCCAAACTGGTACAAAAAAGACCTAAAATTAGAAGATAAATCCAATCGTTAGGCGTTGGTAACCAGGCATTTTGAGGAATATAAATAGCTATAAGTGGTAGAAGTATGGTGATAAACGCAAACCCTGAAAAGAGTTCAATAACACTTACAGATATAGAGTTTTGACTGTGAATATACTTCTTGTTTAAGGTAGAAAATAGTGAAGCTAAAAATGCAGATATTAACCCAACTATAATGGCAGGGTAATACGATTCCCCTACGCCTGTTAAGAACAGTATTCCAATAACCACCAAAACGCCTAAAAATAATTCTTGAATCTGAAATTTGGACTTGGTAATCATCGGCTCCAAAATTGATGTGAATAACGATGATGTGGCTAAGCACGCAAGCGTAATGGAAGCGTTATTGCCTAATTTTATGCTGCCATAAAAGGTCATCCAATGCAGAGATACAATTATACCAATGAGTATAAATCGGATGATGTTTATTCTCTTAATTGTTTTAATTCCCCGAAGTGCTCCTGGGATAAATGCTAAACCCAAAACCGCTATCCATAACCGGTTCCACACAAGTGAAATTGAATCAAGACTTATTAGTTTACCGAGAATTGCGGTTATTCCAAAGAGTAGTACCGCCAAGTGCAATTGGAGGTATGCTTTTTGTTTATTATTGAGTGATGCTGGCAAGTACAGCAATAATAATTTAAATTTACAAAGCGAAATGAAAATAAGAACGTTTAAGCAGGCTTTAAATTTGGCCAAACAAATATTTGCAGATAAGGAAAAAGTAAATGAAGTAGTCAATGATTCTGGCACAAAAGCAGATAAGAAAAAAGATGCAATTGGGTCAGGGTTATGGGATGATGTTCAAACATTGAGAAAAATGATTTCGGCTTCATTGAGCGGTAAGTATAAATTCTCTAAACGAACCCTGGTTTACATAATTGGAGGATTGTTGTATTTTATTAATCCGTTTGATCTGATTCCAGATTTTATTGTTGGATTAGGATTCTTAGATGATGCCGCAGTAATTGGATTTGTTATAAAGAAGGTGAAAGATGAACTTGAAAAGTTTAAGTCAGAGACTACATTTAATGATGTTGAAGTAATTTCGTAGAGAAATGTCGAAGAATCAAAAACTAAAAGTATTAAAGGATAAGAAGGGTCAAAAACTTAGTCCTGCATTGGCAAACGATGTAAAAAACTACCTAATAGATATAGATGGAACCATAACAGACGACATTCCGAATGAAGAGCCCGAACGCATGGCAACATGTGAGCCTTATCCTGATGCCTTAGAAACGCTAAATAAGTGGTACGACTTGGGACATATAATCACATTTTTTACTTCTAGAACAGAAGACCATAAGGAAGTTACCGAAAAGTGGCTTGATAAGCACGGTTTTAAGTATCACGGCGTTCTATACGGCAAGCCAAGAGGGGGTAATTACCATTGGATCGACAATCACATTGTAAGAGCCACTAAATTTAAAGGTAAATTTACCGAGTTACAGACTCAACTTAAAAAAGTTGAAATGTTCGAAGAATAAAGGTCTAGTCTTTCTTAGTTGTTGTTAACGAAATCTTTACAGTGACATCATCTCCCAAGACCCAACTACTTTCCCCAACGCCAAAATCAAGTCGATTGATCTTAAAGCTGCCAACAAACTTTCCTTTATCACCTGTTTCGGTGAATGTAAAAGGAACATTAACGGATTTCGTTTTACCCTTTATTGATACATTGAAAGTTTCAGATGAAATAAAAGCTGAGTTGAAAAAGATA
>CBDUEX010000194.1:0-4369 GCA_965366305.1 uncultured Bacteroidia bacterium
AGGATGCTAAAAGTGCCGAATTCTCTGCACTTGACCTCTTAGGTGCATTAAGTTCGACCGAATGGAAAGAGACTTTATCAATTATTAATCGTGGTAATGATTTCGATTGGATTAATGCGAAAAACAAGGCTGAGTTTGATGAAATCTTAAAAGATAAGACTAGTAATAAAGAATATATTGGGTTTACTCTACAGAATCAAACTAATAAGCGGTTTGTTACTGTCAACATGGACGAAAGTACAATAACATTCAGTCTGGATATTGAAAGAGAAGAAAATGAAGAAGAGTGGTTTAACTGGTACCACGAACATTTAATCCCTAAACTTAAAGGGATAATTGAAAGAGTGGAATGGCGGTCAAATTACGACAACGAATTAATAAACCTAATAGATAAAGAAAGTATATAACATAATGTAAAAAGCATTAAAACGCTTCATATACTAACCGTCAGCAACCAACCACATGAAAAACAAAGCCATTTATAAAGACGCTCCTCCGTATAGCAAATACTTTTTCGACTTAATTCAAACGGATGATTTAATCGCTGAATTTGAAAAAAGCAAAGAATTCACCCTTCACGTTTTTAAACAAACTCCTACTGAACTGGAAAACCATGCTTATCAACCCAACAAATGGACTACCAAGGAAGTATTACGGCACATCATTGATATGGAAAGAGTATTTGCCTATCGAGCATTTCGGTTTTCACGTTTTGACGAAACAGCATTATCCGGAGTGGAAGAAAACGACTACATCCAAAACATCAAACCAATCGATCTAAATCTGGCCGATTTGCAAGAAGAATACCTCGCTGTTCGAAAATCCACGGTTTTGATTTATAAAAACATCAATACACCCATGCTCGACTTTAAAGGTACGGCCAACAATCAAACGTATACTGCACGATCGCTTGGTTTTGCTATGATTGGACACAACATCCACCATTGCAACTTTATCAAAACACATTATTTGAAGCAGACGTAATCCGTATTTTACTCATGGCAACTTAATAATTGTGAAAACACTCCTTCAAGAAATATCCAAATGTACTATTTGTGCCAACCATCTTGAGCTTGGACCAAGGCCGGTACTCTCTGCTTCTGTAACTAGCAAAATTGTTATTATCGGTCAAGCACCCGGAACTGCAGTACACAAAAGTGGCATTCCTTGGGATGATAAAAGCGGTAGCAACCTAAGAACATGGATGAATGTGGACGAAGCTACATTTTACAACACCAATCAAATTGCGATAGTGCCAATGGGATTTTGCTATCCAGGAAAAGGCAAATCTGGAGACCTTCCACCTAGATCTGAATGTGCCCCTCTTTGGCACAATCAAGTTATGGATAGTATGCAGAATGTAGAATTGATTTTACTTATTGGCAAATATGCTCAAGATTATTACCTCGAACCAAAATCACAAAAAAACTTAACTGAAACGGTGCGAAACTATCAGCACTATTTACCCAACTACTTTGTGTTGCCTCATCCTTCTCCACGCAATAATATCTGGCAAGCAAAAAACGAATGGTTCAAATTGGAAGTTATTCCTGCCTTACAGCTTGCAGTTAAAAATATTCTAAATTAGCCTGCTTCACATACCTATCTTCTATATAATAGTAACTTCGTCTTCAATACATAGTTTGATTGACTAGGTATTTAAAAATAGTTTATACAATCCACTATGGAAAAAGGTTACTACCATACAAAAGAATCAGTTGAAGAATACATTAAATTAGCAAAAGGTCATTCTGGTGAAGAGCTGATTCTAAAGCTCCAAGAATACCTTCCAGCTAGTGCTACTTTACTTGAGCTTGGCTCAGGTCCTGGTGTTGATTGGAAGATATTAGCATCAGACTACCAAATTACTGGCTCTGACAATTCAATTGAATTTATCGATCATCTTGCCGCTAACAATCCAAAAAGCACGTTTTTGGAATTGGATGCCGTTACCATACAAACAGATCAAGCTTATGATGGTATTTATTCGAACAAGGTGTTGCACCACTTAACAGATCAAGAATTGAGAGATTCAATCAAACGACAACATGAAGTCTTAAATACAGGAGGTATAATTTGTCATTCTTTTTGGAAAGGAAAAGGATCAGAAACTTTTAAAGGGCTATTTGTGAATTCTCATTTAAAACCTGATATAGAAAACTTTTTCACCCCTTATTTTGAAATTCTAGTACTTGAAGAGTATCAAGAATTTGATAAAGATGATTCTATTTTAGTAATTGGGAGAAAACGGTAAACACATTAAATTAAAAATCTTGAAATATTATATCATTCTCATAGCATCCTTTGCACTCTTTGCTTTCAATACACAAAACACCTCTTCCGATTTTGTTGGAAAATGGCAGGGTGAAAGTAAAAACGACATTGGATTTATTGAATTTGATACGAATGGATTCACCACTATTGAATTAGCCGGTGTGGTTTTAGGTGGAGAAGAATTTGAAATGGAAGGCCAACGAGCTCAATTGCGTTATGAAATAAACGACTCTATACAACCCATTGAAGTTGCAATTATTTTAAGAGATTTAGAATCGCTTAAAGAACGAAAGATGCTGATGATTGCTGAGTTTATTACAAAGGACAGCTTGAAACTGGGGTCGGATTTTAATGAAATACCCCCAACTGATTTTACTGAAGACAATTCGGTTATTCTTACTCAAGTGAAATAGCAGTTAGGCTAGATTCTAAATTCATAGGAAAATCTAGTGTAAATCGTTTGTTTCATTGGATAGAAATGCTACTTTTGCAGCCCTAAATTTTTAGAACATTTAAATAATGGCAAAAACAAATTACGAGTCTTTAATCATTTTAACACCCGTACTTAGTGAGAAAATGCTGTCTGATGCAGTTGATTCTTACAAAAAGTTGATTACAGGAAACGGTGGAGAGCTCATCCACGAAGAAAATTGGGGCCTAACTAAGTTGGCCTACCCAATTCAAAAGAAAAACACTGGTTTCTACCAAATTTTCGAATTTGCTGCTGAAGCAGATGCAGAAATTGTTGACATCCTAGAACTAGCTTACAGACGTGACGAACAAGTATTAAGGTATTTAACTACCAAGCTTGACAAACACGCTGTAATCTACAACGAAAGAAGAAGAAACGGTGCATTCAACAAACCTAAAAGCACTACAGCTCCAGTTGAAGCTAAACCAGCAGAAACTAAACCAGCAGAATCAAAACCTGTTGAAGCAGTAGCAGAAGTTGCAGAAGTTAAAAAATCATCAACCGAAGAGGAGGAATAAATCATGGCAAAAAGAAATAACTATAGATTCAAAAAAGCTCCAATTGTAAGAGCTAAGAAATACTGCAGATTTAAGAAAAGTGGTATTAAATATATCGATTATAAAAATCCAGACTTCTTAATGCCGTTTATTAACGAGCAAGGTAAATTGTTGCCAAGAAGAATTACTGGAACATCGTTGAAGTTTCAAAGAAAAGTGGCTGTAGCTGTTAAAAGATGTCGACACATCGCTCTTTTACCATACGTTGCAGACCAAATGAAATAAGTCTAACCCAATAAATTTAAACGAAATGCAAGTCATATTAAAAGATTACGTTAAAGGATTTGGTGATAAGAATGACATCGTAACTGTAAAAAATGGTTACGGAAGAAATTACCTAATACCTCAAGGATTAGCTACAATAGCTACCAAGTCTGCTATCAAAATGGCAGAAGAAAATATAAGACAAGCTGCTCACAAATTAGAGAAAGTTAAGCAAGATGCTATGGCTATCTCTGAAAAAATGAGTGGACTTAAAATTACCGTTCCTACCAAAGCAGGTTCTAATGGTAAAATATTTGGATCAATTACTACTATTCAATTAGCTGGAAGCCTAGCTGAAAGAGGGTTTGAAATTGATAAGAGAAAAATCTCTGCTCCAGATATTAAAAATCTTGGCGAATACAAAGCAACAATTGATCTACATAAAGAGGTTACTGTAGAGATTGACATTGAAGTTATTCAAGAGTAATACTCACGGAAAAGTATAAAGTAAATCTCGGCTCATTTGAGTCGGGATTTTTTTTGTTCCAAAATTTAAGAAGAAAATTTTTTATTCATGGCGTAATGCCTCAATCGGATTAACCTTAGAAGCCTTGTACGCTGGCCAAATGCCCGCTCCTAATCCTACCACGGTACAAACTACCAATGCTAACAGAATCCAATCCCAGGGCACAATAAAGCTGCCTCCTATATAACTAGAGGTTAAGTTACCAATACCTAATCCCAAGATTACACCTCCTAGTCCACCAATTTGGCAAATGGTTATTGCCTCTATAATAAACTGACTTAAAACGGTGGTACTTTTTGCTCCAATTGCTTTTCGAGTTCCAATCTCCTTGGTTCG
>CBDUEX010000195.1:0-4357 GCA_965366305.1 uncultured Bacteroidia bacterium
TGCAGTAATTGCATCTTGAAGTGTAAGATCAACCTGTCCGTCTAGCATTCCATTTTCAAGGCAAACAGATTCTTCTAAAGGATTGTTCTTAGGTTCACCAAATTGAACAATGAGCTTCCCTTTATCAGTAGATAGTTTTATAACTTCTGTAGTTATTGTTCTAAAAAAATTATTAGGAATGTAACGAGAGCCAAGATAGCTTATACCGTCAAAATCGTAATATTTTAACCAATACAACATTGAATCTACCACGTAATCCGTTGCTTCTTGGTTTATTAAATCAACAACTGTTACAGTTGAATCGTATGGTTTGTGTGATTTAATGACTGTTGGCAGAATCCAATTCTTGTTCTCCTTAAACATTCTATGTGTACTAGCAATTGGATTTGCTACATGGTTTAAGATCACACTGATCCCGTTTTTGTGTGCCGCATTTAAAAGGGCTTTTACGTCTTCCGAAGTTCCTAATTTCGGGTCAATTGAACTCAGGGATTGTGGTATACCATTTTTTTGTGGATTTAACGAAGAAATCCATAGTGTATTGATGCCTAATTTATTATAATCTCCTTTAAAAATTTTATCTGCTAAAGCTCGAATGGGCGAAACTTCTAGGTCGTCAGATGTAAAATCAGCAATATTCACTTGACCAATGATTGCACTTTGCCAGTCGTTACTTGTGATCTTTTTGGTTGATACCACTACTTTTCCTTTGCTTAATGGAATTAGAATGTCGTTACTAAAATCAGTGTCGGTGTATCCATAAACTCTGATATACGACCGCTTCTCATATTTCGCAAAAGGAGGAATTAGGATTCGGAATGAATCACCATCTGCTTTTGCTTCCACTCTAAAATTATTCCAATAGGCATAGAGGTTTTTTACAACATCGGATCGAATTATTAGTTCGGTTTTAGAATATGAACTGGCACGGATAGTTGGTTGCTTTTTGTGGAAAGTTGATTCCTTAAACCTTGCAACGTTTTTAACCAAAATTGAATAGGGTAGGCCTTCAGCGAAAATAACGATGTTGCTTAGTTTTTCTAATGTGTTTAAATCCGCAACCAAAAAGAGTGAATTTCCCAACAAAGAAGTCTTAATGGCATGATCGGCAACAATGGAGTCAATCTTTAGACCTTCTGTAAAAAAATCAGATAGCAAGAGCCGTGTAGTATCCTCTGTTAAAACAATTGGTTTTGCTATTCCAAAAAGTTTTGAATCTTGAGGAGTACTGGCTGAATTGGTGCAGCCAAACACAAGAGCAACACAGAATAGGAAAAAAAGCGAACTTAATTGTGGTTTTAGTGGCATGATACAAGATTAGAAACGGGGCAATATTAGAAAATATATTACTGAAAATGTGATATTTGAATACTTTAAATGAATTTTAAACTCAAGTGGCAAGACGCCATAATCTATCTCATTCTTGCAATAATTGGAGGTGTGATAACAGCACTGCCAACATTTCCAAGTATGGATGGAGCAGCCCACTTGTACAATGCTCAAATTCTCCATGATTATTTGATTCAAGGACACGCAAGTCCGTTTGCTCAACACTTTGTTTTAAACCCCATACCTGTTCCAAATTGGTATGATCACTTAGTATTGGCTTTTCTTCTACTTGTGTTTAAACCTTTATTCGCTCAAAAATTATTTATGATTCTAAGTGTTTTTGTGTTTGTAATCCTGTTTAATCAGTTGGGTAAAAAGAACAATACAAGCAGTTTAACACTTGTTATCTTACCCGTGGTATTTTCATTCTTCTATTTCACTGGTTTATACAATCAACACTGGTCGTACATTGTACTAGTTGCCTATTTATTATACCTCAGTAAATCTGATTTTCAGATTCAAACGAGCTTCAAATTCTATTGGAGCCTTTTTCTGTTTTCAATTCTGTTTTGGATGACAAGTATAATGGGCTATGCTGTATTTTTACTAATAACAGGTTGTTTGTCAGTGTTTTATGTATCTGAAGGCAATAAACTTGCTCTGCGTTTTAATTGGAAACAGATTGGAATAATAACACTATTAGTTCTTCCATCTGTGGTGCTAACATTTTGGTTTGTATTGGCCACACCTATGTCGAATGCGGAACCGCATATTAGCTTATTTAACCGTTTTATAGGCTTGTTTCATCTCGACTTTATTAAGCTGTACAATATGGGAGGAGAGACATACTTTTTAGCCATAATAGGACTTATATATGCCGGGCTTTTGGTAATCTTGGTAAAGCAGCTCTATGTTTCTAAGAAGATCGGTTTTTTGATAATACTTGGTACGTTGTTTTTAGCCGCTGTTTTTATCCCAAACCAAGCTGGAGCAGGAATGCTTTCTACGCGATTGGCTATGTACTTTTGGGTGGTGGCATTGGTGTTGATTAAACACTTTGCCAAGAATCACAAACAGCTCTTTTTAGCTTCAGGGTTGGTGTTTGTATGCTTCTTTTTTATTACTAATAAAAAGTATAATACGCATATCAAGCGACTTGGGAATTTGGGCCACGAGGTATATCAGCTGGGTTCTGTTATTGGCACTTCAGAAACGGTTTTGAGTTTAAATGAAACGGAAGATTATTACATTGGACATTTACTTGATTATGCTAGCATCAAAAACAAAGCAATCAATGTTTCAAATTATGAAGCAAATTATCCTTGGTTTCCAATTCAGTGGAACAGATTGAATAAAGAGTGTAAGAGGATAGATGAACTGTGGAAGCAAGGTAAAAAGAATGATATAATAGCAATGAAATTGGATTGGATTCTTGTTTACGGGCCGTTGAGTGGTGATACGGAGAACGAAGTAAACAAAAATTATACGCTACACTCGTCACTAAATCAAGTGCGACTATTCCAGCACAAATAATTAGATAGCTTAGTCTATAAACAGACTTTGAAATTTTTCGATGGAAGCATCTTTCCAATTTTTCATGAAAAGTGAAGCACCTTTCATTCCTTTGTCATCACCAAAGTATACACTCTTCATACCCGCTTTTTTAGCCGCAGTTAGTCCTGCTTGAGAATCTTCAATTACTAAACATTCAGAAGGGTCGGTTTGAAGTTTTTCAGCTACTAACAGAAAAATGTCTGGTGCAGGCTTAGAATTTTCAGTCATACCACCATCAACAATTGCATGAAAATCGAGCACTAAGTCCAATTTGTCGATGATACGAATTGCATTTTTACTGGAAGAACCAATACCAACCTTAATACCCAATTGTTTTACCGCCTTATTGAAACTTAAAAATCCATCGAATATTTCTTCAGGATTCATTTTGTCTATCAACTGCAGGTACATTTGGTTTTTGGTTTGAAGCAGGTTTTGTTTTTCTGCTTCCGATATGCGAGATCCACTCCACTTAATAATACGTTCAAGAGATTCTTTTCTACCCACGCCTTTTAGTTTTTGGTTCTGTTTAACAGTTAAATTGTATTCCAACTGATCAGCAACCCATTTCCAAGATTCGTAATGGTATTTTGCAGTGTCTGTAATAACACCGTCTAAATCATAAATGCACGCTTTAAGACTCATTTGATTTATTTAATTGGTTAAAATGATAATGAGCCAAGGGCTCTATTGGTCGTTGTTCTATTTTTCCGAGGGTAAATCTATGATTTCTTGCTACTTCTTGCAACACTTCTTTAAAATAATATGCAATTGAACCCACAAAATGCACTGGAATCTCTCTAAAATTATCAAAACACCAAATATGTATTGATGCAAAACGAGCAAATCCCTGGTAGATCATTTCATGAAAATAAGGGTGAGATCGATTATCATAGGCAAAATTCATAAAACTAGCCAGGTATACATTGGCGTTTTGTTGGCTATAAACGGAATCAAAAATTCCGTCTTTTGAGAGTGAATATTTCAGTTGAAATTGACTCGCTAAATCCAATGGCATTTGCTTGTAAAGCCAATCCGTAAGCATCTGTTTGCCGAAGTACGTTCCACTACCTTCATCTCCTAGTATATATCCCAATGCATGAACATCGCGGATTACCTCTTTGCCATTGTAATAACAAGAATTGGATCCTGTTCCTAGAATACACGCTATTCCTTCTTTCCCTTGAGTTGTTGAAAGGGCCGCCGCCGCTAAATCATGGTCAACAATGATGTCATTCGCATTTTCAAATACTTCAACTAAAACCTCATGAATGATTTGTTTACGAGCGTCACTTGAACATCCTGCACCATAGAAATAGACATGACTTATTGCACTGGCATGTTCTCGAAGTATGCGGTTGTTGTTTAGTTCGGTTCGAATAACTTCAGATGAATGAAAGAGTGGGTTAAAACCCATGGTTTTAGTTTCAGTTGTTGTCTTGTTAGACGAAACTATTAACCAATCACACTTTGT
>CBDUEX010000196.1:0-4350 GCA_965366305.1 uncultured Bacteroidia bacterium
TCACAACATCATGTCCACATTCTGTTAATCTTTTTGCTTTTTCTAAAACGATATTTGCCAGTTTAACATGCTTATCAGCAGGTTCATCAAATGTTGATGCCACAACTTCTGCTTTTACACTTCTTGCCATGTCTGTAACCTCTTCAGGTCGTTCATCAATTAGCAAGATTATCATATACACTTCAGGATGGTTGTGAGCAATTGCATTCGCAACATCCTTTAGTAAATTCGTTTTACCCGTTTTTGGTTGAGCAACAATTAATCCTCTTTGCCCTTTGCCAATTGGTGAAACAAAATCCATTATTCGTGTTGAATAATTATCGTGTTGGTATTCCAAATTAAACTTCTCATCTGGAAACAATGGAGTTAAATGATGAAATGCAACTCTGTCTTTTACAAACTCTAAGGTGCGACCATTAACACTTATAATGCTAATTAAAGCAAAATACTTTTCACCTTCTTTTGGTGGTCGAATATTTCCCTTTACCACATCACCGGTTTTTAAGCCATTCTGACGAACTTGATTTGGTGAAATATAAACATCGTCAGGGGAAGGTTGATAGTTATAATCAGCAGAACGTAAGAAGCCATATCCATCTGATATCACTTCAAGAACCCCTTGCGTAGTTACTAAGCCTTCTAATTCAAGGTAGTTAACAAGTTTGTCTTCCGCTTCTCTCTTCTTTCTTTTCTCTTCTTCGACTCTCTTTCTTTCAGCATCGCGTCTTTCACGATCTGCATCACGTTGATCATTTTCTCTTCGCTTATTATCCGGTCCCTTATCTTCCTCTTTCTTAGGTGAGCGATCGTCTGACTTATTTGTATTGTTTGGGTTGTTTTTATTATTGTTTGGACCTTTGCTTTTAGCTAATCGTTCTTCTCTTGAAATACGTTCAGTATTTTGCTGATCCTGATTAGCTGGTCTATTTTCACTCTTCTTCTCGTTCCTAACCGGCTCTTTTACAGGTGGTTTGTTACGAGGTCGAGGTTTTTTATTTTCAGAAGTGTTTTGTGCATCTTCTGGTTTCTTATTTGATTTTGCTGGTTTCTTTTGAGCTGGTTTCTCTTCTGTTTTTGAAGGAGAAGCTGTTGCGAATTTTTCAGGATTTACGGCCTGAAGGTCTAGAATTTTGTAAATTAAGTCTTGTTTTTTAAGACCCTTGTGCTTCACTTCATATTTATCAGCGATTACGCGTAATTCTGGAAGAAGCATCTCTCCTAATGAAAGAATATCGTACATATATAAAAATGTTATTGTAGTTATTAAAAAGTAATGTTCAAAAAAAATTGGAAATTTTGTTGTAGAACTGCCTGAAAGGCAATGCAATAGTATATTATATATTCCTAAAAAGCAAGAATCAATAGTTAAACAAGCAGTCTAACTGGCTCTTCAAGCAGGTCTTTGAAAGTATTTAGGAACTTTGCACCTGTTACTCCATCCACAACTCTATGATCACAACTCAACGTAACTTTCATTACATGACCCGGTCTCATTTCGCCGTTTTCAACAATTACAGTTTCTTTTGCTCCACCAACCGCAAGAATACATGCGTCTGGAGGATTTACGATTGCAGTAAACTCATCTATTCCAAACATTCCTAAGTTTGAAATTGTAAATGTATTTCCTTCCCAATCTTTAGGCTGCAATTCTTTATTTTTAGCTTTCCCGGCTAGTTCTTTAACTTCTGCTCCTATTTGAGATAATGATTTACTATCCGCAAATCTTACAACAGGAACTAAGAGTCCATCTTCAACAGCAACGGCTACGCCTATATGCACATGATGGTTTCTTCTTATCTTATCTCCTAACCAAGCCGAATTTACATTTGGATGTTGCTTAAGTGCTACAGCAACTGCCTTCACAACTAAATCGTTCACTGAAATCTTGGTTTCACTGTACTCATTCATTCGCTTACGAGCTTCCATTACTGCATCCATTTTAACTTCCATCGTTAAATAAAAGTGAGGTGCCGTAAACTTACTTTCTGCAAGTCGCTTTGCTATGGTTTTACGCATTTGAGTAACTGGTACATCTTCATAGCTTTCAACTCCAACAGGTGCTGAAGTGGTTGTGCTAGGGCTCGCCTTAAAGTTTTCAATATCGCGTTTTATAATTCTTCCATTATCTCCGCTTCCAGAAACTTGATTCAAGTTAATTCCGCGTTCGTCAGCCATGGATTTAGCTAAAGGTGATGCAAAAACACGCCCATTATTCGTATTAACTTCCGTTGCAATTGCAGCAGGAGCTTGTTGAGGAACAGCTGGTGCCTCCTCTTTAACAGTTTCGGTTACTTTTTCTTCTGCAGCGGGTGCAGCAGGAGATTCTTCAAGCAAATGTTTAAAATCTTCTCCTTTTTTACCAATAATAGCAATAACTGTTTCAACAGGAACGGTTTCTCCTTCTTTAACATTTAAGTGCAATACTTCACCTTTCTCAAAATTCTCTAGCTCCATGGTAGCCTTGTCTGTTTCAACATCAGCTATCATCTCACTGGACTTAACGGTATCACCAACTTTTACAAACCAACTTACGATAGTACCTTCCTCCATCGTGTCACTCATTCTTGGTAATTTTATTGCTACTGCCATCTATTTTTTCTATAAAGCTTCGCAAAACTAAACAACCAAGTTAAAATATTGTTGAGAATGGTAATTTTTACACGTATTTGTTTTAGACAATTAGTAGTTGATTTGTACTATAATGAATCAATACGAAGATTTTTTGAAATATGTTTTCGAAAATGGAGTAGAAAAAACTGACCGCACGGGTACAGGAACGGTAAGTATGTTAGGTGGTCAACTTCGATTTGATTTAAACGAAGGGTTTCCGTTAATCACCACCAAAAAAGTGCATTTCAAGTCTGTGGTCTACGAATTACTGTGGTTTTTAAAAGGAGATACCAATACTAAATATTTAACGGACAATGGCGTCCGTATTTGGAACGAGTGGGCAGATGAAAATGGTGATTTGGGTCCAGTATATGGAAAACAATGGAGAAGCTGGGAAGGAACAAATGGCAAAACAATTGATCAAATTCAAAATGTGTTAGACACCCTCAAAAGCAACCCTGACAGTAGAAGAATGATAGTAAATGCCTGGAATGTGGGAGAATTAGACCAAATGGCACTTACTCCTTGTCATTGTTTGTTTCAGTTTTATGTAGCTGATGGCAAGCTAAGTTGTCAATTATATCAACGAAGTGCTGATATGTTTTTGGGAGTTCCGTTTAACATCCCAAGTTATGCATTGCTTACATTAATGATAGCTCAAGAATGTGGATTAGAAGTAGGAGAATTTGTTCACACCTTTGGTGATGCACATATCTACTCAAACCATTTCGATCAGGTGAAAGAACAGCTAAGCCGCGATGTGCGTCCTTATCCGAAAATTAAGCTGAATCCAAACATCAAGTCAATCTTTGATTTTGAATATGAAGATTTTGAGTTAATTGGTTACGATCCGCACCCTAGAATCAGTGCACCCGTAGCTGTTTAAAGCATTACTAAGGTTTTTAATGTTTTCTTATCAGACTTCATTACATTTTTATCAAGTCTGCCGTGATAACCATATAATCTAGCCTTACTTGTATGTTGCCAAATTGCCCAATCGTATCGTGGGCTATTTCGATAATCACATAACCACAAAGGGTAGTCTCTAAAATTTCCTCTTAAATATTTAGCATATAAATGCGGATGGGTATAGATAATTGGCTTTACCCCATAGTGTTGTTCTATCGTTTTACAAAAACTTCGTATTTCTCGAATCACTTTTCGCTTGCTCGGCATTCTTCTATTGGTGTATTCAACATCTAAAACAGGAACCATGTTTCCCTTCTTAAGTTTTGCATGTCTAATAAACTTTAGAGCCTGATTTCTACCACTACTCGAAAAACTCATAAAGTGATATGCTCCGTGTAAGACATCATGTTTTTCCAAATTTCGTTTGTGAGAGCGATACATCTTGTCAACAATGGTGGTTCCTTCAGTAACCTTTACAAAAACAAAATCAGGTTTGTTTTTCCGAACCATTAAAGGCCAATTAATATTCTTTTGATACTTCGAAATATCTATTCCCCACAATCTCCTGCCCGTCATTTGTGCAAGAAACTCTTCTTCTAAATCTTTGCGTTTACGTTCAACGGCTGCTTGAACAATAGCAGCTGTATCAACACTTGATGGCAAATGAAATGATGGATCTACACATTCCAATGTTGACTCCTTGCATGAGGTATAGGCTTCGGGTTCAACTTTCATTGACTCAAAGAAGACAATAACTGTGCTCACAAAAACCAATAATACGATTACTCGAGATACTTTTTTCACGTGATATATAAGCTTCAAATTTACCAT
>CBDUEX010000197.1:0-4345 GCA_965366305.1 uncultured Bacteroidia bacterium
TGTATCGAAGTAATGAATATTGAATTTAGACCCTAAATTTTCGATTTCGCTAATGGCCAGTTTCATTCCTTGATAATACTCCAACATATAGCTTGCTCTTCGCTTATCAGGTGTTGATTTTGGACCGTTGAGATGAAAAGGCAGCAATACGGCAATGTGAAAATCATTCTTGTGAACAGGCACCTTATAACTTTCACCTTTGAAAAATACCGTAGAATAGGTAACCTTCTTTTCTTTAATCTCAGGAATTGGTTTTGTGATAACAGGTTCTTCACCTTTGTCGGGACTTACAACTACAACTTCTTCATTTTTAGGCAATTCAGTTGCAACCGCGGTCTTTTTAAAAGCACCACATGAAATGAGTAAAAAAGGGATTAGCAATAAAGCTAAGAACCTATTCCCATTCAATAGTTGCAGGTGGTTTGGAGCTGATGTCATATACTACTCTATTAATTCCTTTTACTTGATTTATTATTTTATTGGAAACGGTTGCTAGAAACGAATGGGGTAAATCAGCCCAATCCGCTGTCATTCCATCAACGCTTGTAACCGCTCTAAGTGCAATCACATTTTCATACGTTCGTTCATCCCCCATTACTCCTACCGACTGTACAGGTAAAAAGATTGCACCTGCTTGCCAAATTTTATCATAGAAACCTTGATCTTTCATTTCTTGAATGAAGATATAATCTGCTTCTTGAAGAATTTTAACATTTGTTGGTGAAATATCACCAATAATTCGAATTGCTAAGCCAGGCCCTGGGAATGGGTGTCTGCTTAAAATATTTTGAGGAACGCCTATTTCTGCACCAATTTTTCTCACTTCGTCTTTAAATAATAAACGTAAAGGTTCCGCAAGTTTTAGCTCCATGTCGTCGGGTAAACCTCCAACATTGTGATGTGATTTAATAGTAGCTGAAGGCCCTTTTACAGAGATGGATTCAATCACATCTGGGTAAATAGTTCCTTGTCCCAACCATTTGGCATCCGAAATTTTAGAAGCCTCTTTATCAAACACTTCTATAAACGTATTGCCAATTATTTTTCGTTTTGTTTCAGGGTCAACAACTCCTTTTAATCGTTCAATGAACAAATCTGAAGCATCCACGCCTTTCACGTTCAATCCTAAATCTTTGTATAGATTCAATACTTCCTCGTATTCATTCTTCCGAAGCAATCCATTATTTACAAAAATACCAACCAAGTTGGTGCCAATGGCCTGATGTAGAATAAATGCAGCAACAGAGCTATCTACCCCTCCAGACAACCCCATGATTACTTTATCAGTGCCAATTGTTTTCTTATAAAAATCTACACTTTCTGTAATAAAATGTGCAGGAGTCCAATCACCAATGCATCCACATATTTTATGCGTAAAGTTTTGTAAGATTTGTTTTCCATCGTGGCTATGGCTAACCTCTGGATGAAATTGCAGTGCATAGACTTCTTTGTTATTAAATCGGTATGCCGCTACTGGAATAGAATTGGTTTTAGCCAATACGTGGGTGTTTGTTGGCATTTCCAAAATGGTATCACCATGGCTCATCCATACTTGACTTCCATTTTCAATACCATCTAAGAGTAAATCATTCCCTTCAATAGTAATATTCGCTCTTCCGTATTCACGATGCTCCGATTTGGATACTTTGCCACCATTGTTTGCTACAAGAAACTGAGCTCCATAGCACAATCCAAGTACAGGAACGTGCATATTCATAAAATCCCAATCTGCTCGAGGAGCATCAGGCTCGGTGCACGAATGCGGACTCCCAGACATGATAATGCCTTTAACATTTTCAGAAATCTCTGGTAGATGATTGTAAGGGTGAATCTCACAATACACATTAAGTTCTCGAATTCGGCGTGCTATTAACTGAGTATACTGTGACCCAAAATCAATAATAAGTATTTGCTCGTGCATAAAACTGAACGTGCAAAGATATCTAAATGCCTAAAATGTGATAATTACGCTAGAGCTAAATAATAGCAAGTTATAAACACGCAAATATGAAGCGGCAAAAAGTGGATCTAGTCGTTGGTAAACTTGTAACCTACTCCACGTAAAGAAACAAAGAAAAGTGGATTTTTAGGGTCTACTTCAAAGTATTTTCTAAATGCAAGTATGAAGTTATCAATGGTACGGGTACTAGGATAAACCGAGTATCCCCATACGGTTTGTAAGATTTTTTCTCTACTTACTACCTCATCTTTATTTTCAATAAGCAGTTTTAGTAGCAAGGCTTCTTTTTTGGTAAGCGAGAATTTGCCGTCTTTCCCAATAGCTTCATAACTATCGAAGTTTACGGAATTTCCACCAAACTCATAAGTGCTTATAGATTCAGCACTACCATTATCTTCATTACGAGAAATCAGTTTGTTAATTCTTAAAATGAGTTCTTCTAAATTAAATGGTTTTGTGAGGTAGTCGTCTCCGCCTTTTTTCAGCCCTAAAACACGGTCTTCTGCACTGCTCTTTGCAGATAAAAATAAAACAGGTACATCTGAATCATGCAGTCGAATGTTTTCACACACCGCAATCCCATCAATGTTAGGAATCATAATATCTAAGATGACAAGATCAAAGCGTTGCTCTTTAAATGTGTTGATTGCCGAAGCACCATCGTAGACCACTACAGGATGATAATCTTCTATTTCTAAATTCAACTTAATAGTTTCCGCCAGGTGTTTTTCGTCTTCTACGACAAGGATTCTTTTTTTCATTTATTAGTTTTTAGTTGAATTTCTGATACTTCACAAAGTTCTAATATTTTCATCATCTTAAAGTCAGCTAAGTATCACAAAAATGTTAGGGCAACAAAATAGTGAATACAGAACCCTTTGGTTTGTTGGCACTTACACTCACTTTCCCACCATGCCTCTCAATGGCCTGCTTCACAATAAACAAGCCAAGTCCGGTACCTTTAGTGGTTCTTGTTTCTTCGTCTTGAACACGATAAAACTTCTTAAAAATATTCTTATAGTCTTCTTTATTTATACCGATTCCAACATCCTTTACTTCCAATATTTTTTTATTCCCCTTGCGGTAGAGAGCGATATCAATAGGTTGATTTCCTGAATATTTGAACGCGTTTTCAATTAAATTATTAACAACCATTCTTAAAATAAAGCCATCACCATTAATTAAAATGCCATCTTCAATTTCGGCATTAATATCTCCTTTAATTTTTTGATTGCTAATCACTTGATGCACCATTTCAGACAAATCCACATCTCCTATAGAGTACTGATACTTCTTGTTTTCAATTTGCATGGCAGTTAGCATATTTTCTGCTAGCTCTTCTAAGCGATATGTATTTAAGATGCTTTTATCTACCAGCTCATCCTTCTTTTCATTATTAACCTTCGGGTTTTTGCTGGTTTGTAACATCAATCGAATAGCAGCAATTGGTGTTTTGAACTCATGGGTAACAGAAAGCAAAAAGTTATTTTGACGTTTGTTTAGTTTATAAATCGAATCAATGGAATAATACACTCCAAATATTCCGGCAGCTACCAGAATTAAAAGCAAGATAGACTGGTACAACCAAATGTTTCGTTGTTGCATCCGTTCCAATTCCAAGCCTTTCAGTTTACTTGGATTTATGCTGATCTGAATCACACTTTTATCTTGCTGAATTTCCTCAAATTGAATAATATAATTATTGTTAAACCGCTGAAAAACAAAGTCTTGCAACTCGTTCGGATTCAAATCTAACTGCAATTGTTTTAAATAATAAGAGGTTGTGGAGTCTTCACCTAAGTTTCCGTTCTTAGCGTTTTGAACCACTTGCAAAATACATGCATTGAGGCCTGCTTTGAGTACGTCATTCTTTAATTTATAATCGGTGTTGGAGTAGTTTAAAAGCGAAAAAGTAAGCCACGCAAAAGCAGCAAGAATGTAAATAATTACTAAAACTATTAATACTTTTAAACGCATTGATTAAAATTGAGGGCTAAAATACATCGGTGAAAAAGAAAGACGACCATAAACTGCAAATTATTTCGAAAAGAAAACTGAGCTTACACAATGGTCAAGACAAACCAGAAATTTGGGTAGCATACAAAGGTCATGTATATGATGTTACTTCAAGTAGGCTTTGGCACAAAGGCAAACATTATGAACATTGGGCAGGACAAGACCTTACCAACGAACTTCCAGATGCACCTCATTCGGAAACAGTATTTGAGCGATTTGAATGTATTGGAATTCTAGCAGAGGATTAACTTCCTTATCATTACCTTTGCAACTCCAATGGAAATAGGCAAAACAAATACCCTAAAAGCAGCTCGCACCACCGACAATGGTTGTTACTTAATGGATGAATCAGGAAATGAAGTCCTTCTT
>CBDUEX010000198.1:0-4338 GCA_965366305.1 uncultured Bacteroidia bacterium
TGTTCAACCTGGAGATATAATTGATGTAGAAGCTTATAACCGAGCTACTTCGGTTTACCTCGTTGATAGAACGATTCCAATGTTGCCCGAGCGATTGTCAAATGAGCTTTGTTCGTTACGTCCTCATGAAGAATCGCTCTGTTTTGCAGTAATATTTGAACTTGACATGAATGGGAATGTGAAAGATTATAAGTTTTCGAAGACTGTAATCTATTCCGACAGACGTTTTGCGTATGAAGAAGCTCAAGAAGTAATAGAAACAAAAAAAGGGGATTATGCGTATGAAATTGAAACGATGAATTCTATCGCTGGTAAGCTTCGCGAAGCAAAATTTGCCAACGGTGCCATCAATTTTGAGACTACAGAATTTCGATTTGAATTAGATTCTACAGGTAAGCCAATCTCGGTAACACCAAAAGAGCGAAAAGAAGCTCACAAGATGATTGAAGAATACATGCTTTTGGCTAACAAGTATGTTGCAATGCATTTGTACACCAAGAATAATAAAACGCCACTCCCTTATCGCGTGCACGAAGAACCTTCTCCCGAGAAACTAGCGGAGTTCGCAGAAACAGCTGCAAATTTTGGTTTTAAAATTGATACAGGTGACTATAAAAGTTATGCGAGATCAATCAACGAGATGGTGAGCAAAGTTCAGGGTACCATTGAAGGAGATATTCTTCAACCGTTGGCTATTCGTTCTATGGAAAAGGCTTACTACACCAGTAAAAAAATTGGACATTTCGGATTGGCTTTTGAGCACTATGCTCATTTCACTTCTCCTATTAGGAGATACCCAGATTTGATTACGCATCGTATGTTAAATGATTATTTAACCAAGACAAAGTCGTTTGATTACAATGAAGTGGAACAAATGGCTAGTCATTGCAGTGGCCAAGAACAAAAAGCGGTAAGTGCAGAACGAGCAAGTATCAAGTACAAACAAGTTGAGTTCTTAAGCAGTTATAAAGGAGAAGAATTTGAAGGAATTATCAGTGGAATTACTGAGTGGGGCATTTACGTGGAGATAATGGAAAACAAGTGTGAAGGAATGGTGAGATTGCGAGACATGCGAGATGACAATTACAATTACTTTCCAGAGAAAAAGATTGTAGTTGGACAAAGCTCCAAGAAAACGTATTCCATGGGTCAACGTGTATTTATTCGAGTTAAAAATACTGATTTAGCAAAACGAAACATTGATTTTGAATTTGTAAAAGAATGAAAAGATTAGAAGAATTACTGCATACCTTTCAACCCAGCATAGAAAAAATAACAAGTATATCAGGGTCTCCAAACGCACTTTATGAGCCAATCTCATACATATTAGGCCTAGGAGGCAAAAGAATTCGACCTGCAATGGTGTTGGCTTCTTTTAAACTGTATAAGGATACCATTTCTAAAGATGTTTTAGAATTAGCAGAGGTTGTTGAAATGTTTCATAATTTCACATTATTGCACGACGACATTTTAGACAGTGCTGATTTAAGAAGAGGGCAACAAACCGTTCATAAGAAATGGGATGAACCTACCGCAATTTTGTCGGGTGATTTATTGCAAATTTTAGTATATCAAAAACTTGCCAAGATTGGAAATTTAGAGATACTTAACCTCTTTAATTCAGTGGCAGTTGAATTGTGTGAGGGTCAAATGAACGACATGCAGTTTGAAAAAATGGAAAGTGTAAGTAACGCTGACTATTTAGAAATGATACGTCAGAAGACTGCAGTTTTATTGGCATTTAGTTTAAAGGCAGGTGCACTACTCGGAGGAGCTCCAACAAAAGATGCTGATGACTTATATGAACTGGGCATATCTATTGGTCTTTCATTTCAACTAATGGATGACTATTTAGACAGTTTTGGTGAAAAAGCTAAAGTTGGGAAAAGAATTGGTGGCGATATTCTAGAGAAGAAAAAAACCTATTTATGGAATGAAATGTGGACCAGCTTAGATGAAGCAGCGAAGCAGGAGATTAAACAAGCGTATGAGTTACATGAAGAAGAGACTATTCAGATTGTAAAGGCTAAGATGGTTGCTACCAAAGCATCAGAGGCAACACTTCAACTGGCACAATCTTACACTGACAAAAGTTTAGATGTCTTGTCTCGACTTAGTTTTCCAAATGACAAAGCATACCTAGAAGAAATTGTCCAACTCTTGGCTGGAAGGGAGAGTTAATCAATACGCATCGCTACCTGATAGAAGTTATTTACTTCTCCAAGTACGGTACATTTCACATAAAACGATTCAGACCATTCTGTAAATGCCTTAAATTCATGCATGGGAACATTAAACTCATCAAACAATAAAATATCACCTGATTTCAGATAAGGAGATAGTGTGGTTAAAACAAATAATGTAGCAGAGTACAAATCGGCATCCAAGTGAATTACTTTTTTACGGGTTGACTTATACTCATCTAAGAAATCAAACAACGTTGTTTGAAAAACACCTTGATAAAAGGAATGGCGATCATCATCTATTTCTGGCGGTTTATTGCCATTTGACATGTCACCTGCTTTAAAAGGACCCCAATCTTCTGGTAGTCCAGTAAATGTATCAAAGCCATAGAAGCGAGAATCTTTATCCTTAATTGCATCTACCCACCAACGAAACGACTGTCCTTTTGAAACACCAAACTCCAAATAATCTATTGGTGCTCCTTGTAGCTCAGTTTCGATTATAAAATCGTGCAGTTCAGTTCTTCGGCCGTAATCAATTTTACTTGCTGGAAAATCTGTAAATTTTAATCCTTCTTGGGCATTAATCCAATGAGAAACCTTGCCCAGATTGCCTAAGAATATCATTTTATTCCAAGGATAAAATTTATGTAAACCTAGTCCAAAAAAGAATCTTTTAATCTTTCTAATTCGCTTTATTTTTTTTCTCATTGAATAGAATTATAGCTTCAAATGTAAAATAATAACGGTGGTATTTCGAAATACGAATTAAATAGTATAAAGAAAGCCAAGCTCCCCAGCTTGGCTTTCATATGAAACTAAATACTCTTAACGAGTAATTAAGTAATTCCGGGTTCCTTTCGAGAGGAACCCGGCGATTCTGTCATAATGACTGAATCCTTTAAACCCCCATCTATAAGACGCAGGTAACGTAAGTGGTCACAATAAAAAGTGCAAATTATTTAATTCAATACCTAAGTATTTGATTTTCTTTGCATTAAGTTTTGAAAAAAATTAATATATACCTTTCAAACTCAAATTCTATTGCAAACAATCTTGCATTAGAAGAATATTTGGTGACTACAAGCAAGGATGATATCTTGCTTTTTTACATCAATTCTGATGCTGTAGTTATCGGCAAGCACCAAAACCCATGGAAAGAAGTTAATTTAGTTTCAGCTGAAAAGAATAATATTAAAGTTGCTCGAAGACTTAGTGGTGGAGGAACAGTCTATCACGACATGGGCAATATCAATTTTTCATTTATCCGCAATAAAGAAAAAGACTTTGTTAATTTTAGGGAACACATAGAACCTATAAGTCAAGCTTTAAAAAATTTGGGTGTAGAAAATCATATTTCTCCACGCAACGACATTTTTATTGGAGATTATAAAATTTCGGGCAATGCCGAACATGTAAACAATGCAAAGAAACGGATCATTCATCATGGAACACTTTTATATGATTCAAATATTGAATTGTTGAGCAAGAATATAAAACCAAATCCTATTCAGATTAAAACTCATGCTGTTGATTCAGTTAGAAGTCCAGTAAAAAACATTAAAGAGAGCGTTGATTTAGGCAGTACAGATGCGTTTTTAACGAAGCTTATAGATCAACTTATTAGCTTAATTGATATTATAAGTAAAGAGAATATCGACCCTACCACACTATTGGAAGTAGTTGCATTAGCTAATGAAAAATACACCCAATGGAACTGGAACTTTGGCTATACCCCACAGTTTATCTATACCAATGAATCAGGAGTCGATTTTAAAATAAGAAAGGGTAAAGTGATTGAATGCGAAATTCCAGAGATGATTGGTTTATCAAGCGATGAAGTAATAAAATGACCAAAAAAGAAAGAGCCCACGAAATTATTAAGATATTGGATCGGGAGTTTCCAACCGTTCCCATTCCTTTAGACCATAAAGACCCGTATACGTTGCTCATAGCCGTTTTACTATCTGCACAGTGTACCGATGAGCGAGTGAATAAAATTACTCCACTCCTATTTGCTAGAGCCGATAATCCGTATGACATGATAAAAATGAGCGTGGAAGAAATCAAAGAAATCATTCGCCCTTGTGGACTATCTCCTATGAAAAGCAAAGGTATTTATGGGCTTAGTCATATCTTAATTGACAAGCACAAC
>CBDUEX010000199.1:0-4333 GCA_965366305.1 uncultured Bacteroidia bacterium
ACTGCAATTGTTTTGCTTCCAGAGTTACAATCTCCTGCATAGAAAATAACATCGTATGCGTTTAACTGAGCAGCGTCGCTATTAGGAGTTTCCTGTTTGTAAATTGCATCAACCGGCAGATTGGATTGTAATTGAGGTAAATAGCTGATGTATTTTTCTAATTTTTTGCTCCAAACTTTATCTTTTACTAATATGTAAGCCTCATAAGCAGTTCTATAATTGTATAATTTGTCTTCATAATGTTCAATGGGACCAATAATAATATCCAGGGTATTATTCCGCATGTTAATCCACGCAATGTCACTTTCATTGTATTTGTTGCTAGTTAATGCTTTTGCACGAAGCTCTAAGTAGTTTTTCAATTCAGTGTCAGTACAAATCTGGGCTGCTTTGTTTAGGTGAGCTGCTGCCTTTGTAAGTTGCTCTTTAAAATACTCATTATATGGTATAGTATACAGCATTCCCATTTCGTCTCTTCTAACCATAGAATATAAATCCTTCTCATCAGGCAAACCAAGCTCTTCAAATTCATCTTTATTCATATCCTTTGGATAAATATTAGCACCCAACGGCTTCGATTCAACATTGTCTAAAAAAGGAGCATCTCCATTTAATCGGTCCCATGGTCCGTAATTAATTTCAGCAAACTCTCTAAGTTTAGGATTTGCGATGCTGGCCAAAAGATCTTTTTTATTTCCATACGATTGCTCCCAAAACAATTCATTCATTATATCAGCTGCTGCAAATAAATGTGGAAGCATTTGTTGTTCATTATCAGACAGAACCGACAGATCTGTAGTTAATTTTACAGGAATATAGCTGGTTAATGAGCTTGTATCATAAGTAGAACTATCTTCAGATGGTCCTTGAGAACATGAAGCAATTAGCAAGAATAATGAAGAAACGGCGATAAATATTTTGGTCATAATGCTACGATATTACTAAATAAATGCAATTTTATCCATTGACAGTGAATAAGTTATACGAAATGTTTCAATGGTTTCAATGAAGCAGTGTCTTACTTTCTTCTGAATATCTTGGGTTTAGCTTTCCAGATTTAATTCTTTCATTGGATCCCAAAAGTGTTCCTTAAAATTGACAATGCTGTTGTTCTTTATACTAATACCTTCACTTTCTAATAAAGAAGCCATTGAAGTATATTTTCCAAAATGAACTTTACCGCTGAGTAGTCCGTTTCTATTTACAACCCTATGAGCAGGAACCAAAGGAGTTAGATTGCCAGACTTATTTAATGCCCAACCCACCATTCTAGCTGATTTAGCAGAACCAAGATAAGCTGCTATGGCACCATAACTGGTTACTTTACCTTTTGGAATCAGTCGCACTACTTGATAAACCATTTCAAAAAATGAATTGTTTAATTGTTTAGGCATAGTTTTTGAGTTTAATGACACAATAGATGCAACCATAATGTTAATTTCAGCATCTACGTAGTATTATATTTGTACAAATTAAAGAAACAGAAAATTGATGAAGAAATATTTGTTATTACTTATTGGCTTATTTACACTATCGTTTGCTCATGCTCAGAAATACGACATTTCAATTAAAGTAAATGGATTGAATTGCTCTGACGAATTATTGTTGGCAAACCATTTTGCAGATAAACAGTACTTAAGAGACACTTCTGAATGTGAAAAAGGTGTTTTTCATTTTAAAGGTGATGAGAAGCTGGAAACAGGAGTGTATCTGGCAGTTTTGCCAAACAAAAACTACTTCGAATTTTTAATTTCTGATGATGAAGATCAAACTAAATATTATTTTGAAACGGATACAGCCTTAAATCCTGCCAGTATGATTACCAAAGGGTCGTATGAAAACAAATTGTTCTACGATTTTACACAATACGCTGCAGCCAAGGGAAAAATTGCCAGTGGATATCAAAAAGAAATGCAATCCACAGAAGATGAAGTTAGAAAGGAAGAGCTACAGAAGATTTTGATGGATATGAGTGCAGATATTTCGGTAAAAAGAGAAGAGATCGCTGTAAAGTATCCGGAGCTATTTATAGGTAAATTGTATAAGTCTATGCTTGAAGTAGTTGCAATAGACGCTCCTGAAGAACTTGAAAAGGACGAAGCTCGAGAGTATCAGTATATGTGGTTGAGAAATCACTATTGGGATAACGTTAATATGAGTGAAGATGGCTTAGTGCGTTCTCCGGTGTTTCATGGTAAGCTTTCTTATTATATGGACAATTTTATGCCGCCAATTCCTGATACAGCCATTTTTATGACTGACTTTTTAATGAATAAATTAGAAAAAGGGGGAAGTGACATTCAGTATAAATATACGCTGCAATTTTTATTAGATTACTTTCAAAAATCGAAGTATATGTGCTTTGATAAACCTCTTCATCACCTAGCTCAAAATTACTATTGTGAAGGGAAAGCTTATTGGGCAGATTCTGCTTTTAAAGATAAAATGTGTGTGGAGGCTTCAAAAATGGCTCCTACATTATGTGATGTAGTAGCTCCTGATATGAATATGCCAGATACGAGTTTCAAGAGAACAATTCGAATGTCAGAAATTACAACTCCTGTAACTGTGCTCATTTTTTGGGATATTAATTGTGGGCATTGTAAAAAGGAAATGCCTATAGTAAGCCAATATTATGATAGTGCTAATAAAGAGCAAGTTCAGATTTATGCTGTTTATACTCAGGGAGATTGGGAAGGATGGAAGAAAAGAATTAAAGATGAACAATTTAAGTTTATAAATGTAGGTGCTGCTTTTGGTATTGACCAATTCAGGAAGAATTACAACATTCAAACAACACCACAGATTTATGTACTTGACAAAAACAAAAAAATTAAGTTCAAGAAAATAGCTGCAAAGGATATAAAAAGCACTGTTAACTTCCTGCTTGAAGATCAAGGAATTATAGAAAAGGAAGAAAAGCCAAAGGCAAATTAGTTTTTGATGGACTTATAAAGTTCCCCAAGCAAAATAGCCAGTCCTACATTGTAGTATGGGGATGTTAGTTTTAATACATCCTTGTTCCCAAGTGATAAACGATAACCAACTCCAGCTTTTAAGCCGGTCCATGGAAGAAGTTCTAAATAGGCATTGGTGCCTGTTTCAATAGGAAACAATGCACTTTGTTCCGTTTTCAGTAATATTCCTTTATCAAAATATTCTTGATACAATCCCCCAAATCCGATTTGTACGGGTACACTCAATCTTAATCGACCTTTAGTAAAAAAGGTGTAGTCTATTCCAATACTAAGGTTGTTGGTGCTTAAAAAACGAATTACAGTGTCTTCTAAAAAATTGGGGTTGTTTATTAATTCGGTTCTATTTTCTTGTCCAAAGCCATACAACCCAACAAAAAATTTCACTTTATTATTATAGTCTAAACCAGCTATTAACCCATTGAGCTTGGTTTGATTTGACCGAATGAAGGTGTTTCTATTATGAAACCCTACAAACGTTTTTGGAGTTTGCTGAAGTGCTGATTTTATAGAATCTCTAAAAGAGCTTTGCCCATGAGATACAAATGCCAAACAACAGCTTATGCATAATAGAAGCACACTCTTTTTCATTTTCTACAGCAAAAGAAAGCAATTGGTAAATTATTGTAATATTATTTAACCCACAAGTGAACGGATAGTGTTGCTAAAAGAGTTAAATAGGTTTAAAGCCTTCAAACGCTTGTTTGCAATTATTGCAATAGTGCAGGCTTCTGCAAAGCGTAGGTCCAAATGGGCTTTTCATATCAGTATTGTCGCTATCACAATAAGGACATTTTGTAGCTTCTAGTATTTCCATTGTAATTGAACCACAGTTTCTCCTAGGAGGAGCAAGTCCGTGCTTCTTAATTGCTTCATGTCCTTCAGGGGTAATTAGATCAGTTGTCCATGTGGTTTCAAAGCTAGTTTCAACTGAAATTTTACCTAATTGAGGCAGTGTTTGCAGTTGATCTACTACTAATTCTTCCATGATTTTTAAAGCAGGACAACCCGCAAAAGTGGGAGTAAGTGTAACATGAACATCGTTTTCAGATGAAATGTCAATACCCGTTACTATCCCTAAATCTACCAAAGAAATGGTTGGAATTTCTGGGTCTTTTACCTTCTTAAGCTCTTCTCTTATTTGTTCTGAAGTTACAGTCATCTTTAATTAAATGGATCAGACCATTTTTCGTCGATATAAACATTAGTTCCCGTTAAGGTTTCTAAAAATGCTACAATTTGTTGTCTTTCATTAACAGTTAAAGCGAGCTTTTGATTGTTTCCTCCAGGTGTTAGGCGTGCATCAATTAATGGGTTTGGTGTTGTAATGTTATTATAGTGTGATAACACCCCTTGTA
>CBDUEX010000200.1:0-4309 GCA_965366305.1 uncultured Bacteroidia bacterium
TTAAATACCCGGTCAATAAAACAAAAATCACCATAAAAATTGGGTTATTTAACCAGGTGTTAAGTAGTAAACTTTGTTCAGCTGCAAGAGGTATTGAAAAGGCAGCGATAGACAACATAGGTGTTGGTAAGCCAACAAAATGTTCGTTGCTTTGTTCCATGGAGTTAAACTTTGCAAGCCGGAATGCAGCAAAGGCAGCGATTAATAATGCAACATAATAAAAGTCAAATTGAAATGCATCTCCTAATAGTTCAGCATTTTCGGCCTCACTCTTCCAGTAGTTATATAACACAAAAGAAGGGGCTGCACCAAAACTTACCATGTCTGCTAATGAGTCAAGTTCTTTTCCCATTGTGTTGGAAACTTTCAAAGCTCTAGCAGCTGTTCCATCTAAAAAATCAAAAGTCAAAGCCAATGCAGCTAACAGAATAACTGAACTAAATTGGTTTTGAAAGGAAGCAATAATTATGAGAAGACCGCAAAGCAAGTTTCCCAATGTAAGTAGATTTGGAATTTGGTTTTTAAGATTCAATTATACAAAGATGTTGTAATTATTTACTTTTATCTCATACCAAATATGCGAAACTTGAATTCACACTTTAAGAAAATGCTCACTAGTTCAGTTTAGTTTTCTTCAGTACGGCTAAGTTTAAACTTAGACCAATAAGCCGCTAAGGAGAGGCCAGATATAATATGCCAAGCACCCCACCACGCTGCGATAAAGGTCATGCCTCCAATAGCAAGCTCTGGGTTGAATATCTTAGGATTGAACAATAAGGCAAGGGCCAAACCAGAGTTTTGAATGCCCGTTTCTATTGAGATGGTTTTCCTGTCTTTTTTGTCTAACCCAAACAATCTTGCAAAGTTGTAGCCAATTATGAAGGCCAATGCGTTATGAATTAATACAATAAGAGCAATGTACTTAATGTGTTTCAAGAAAAGATCAAAATTCTTTATAAATATTATGGCCAGAATAGCAATAAAAATTGCAATTGAAGCTCGCTTCATACCAATTACAATCTTAGAGGTGAATGCTGGAAATTTTTGCTTTACAAAAAGGCCCAAAGCCAAAGGAATGCCAAGAATAAATAAAACGGTAATGAATACTTCTAATGGTTCTATTTGAAGCGGTTGAACCAAGTCGCTTTGTCCCGTAGCTGTATATACCATCACAAAGATGTTTCCCCAAAAAGCAAAATTAAAAGGCGTTAGAATAAGGGCCCCAAGGTCTGAAATTGCCGTTAGGCTAACAGAAAGAGCCACATTGCCTTTTGCTAAGCTGCATATAAAATTGGAAATGTTTCCACCCGGACAAGACGCAACTAGAATCATACCCAGCCCTACAGTCATGGTTATATAATCCCTTAATGCAAGAACCAATAGAGTGGTCATTAATGGCATTAATACAAATTGCGAAATTGCACCAATTAACGGAAGCTTAGGGTTTTTTATAAGACTTCTAAAATTTTCTATTTTTAGTTCAAGTGCCACCCCAAACATGATAAAGGCTATTGCAAAATTGAGAAACAACTGACTTTTTTCATTGAAATCAATTTTAACGGCGTCTAAGGCTTGTAGTGATTCGAGCATAGTTTCGTTTGCTAAGTTAAATTTTTAATCGATAAAAAGCTGAAATCTTATAAAGCCAGCTGTCAGAAAAGTCTGTGTTGAGCTGTGTGCGGTTGTCTCCAAAATAAGCCAAAGGCATCCCAAAAGATACTTTTTGGTTATAAACGCGGTAAGTTCTTGCAACTGATCTACCCACACCCAGTTGAAAGTTAACACCATTTGAAAGGCTATGTTGCAAGTACGTATATACATCATTGGAAGATCGGGAAATGTAGGAATTAACTTCAGAACTAATGGGTGTATTTAAGTTGTAACTTCTAACTTGTCCTTTGAAATCTAAACCAACTCTTGTGTTTTTTGCAAAGGAGTAATTAACGTCAACAGCAAGAGGAAGTAATACTTTAGCTTCTGTTTTTTCATTTGGACTCAAATAATAAAAACCGAATATTGGAACTATGAAAGGCCCAAACAATTCACTGTTTCCGTATACTCCAAATTTGTAATTAAAGTGGTCAGACTTTGCATATTTCATTAATACAACGGCCCCTGCTTGAAAATCATTTGAG
The DNA here is from genome assembly GCA_965366305.1 of uncultured Bacteroidia bacterium. Taxonomy (GTDB): domain Bacteria; phylum Bacteroidota; class Bacteroidia; order NS11-12g; family UBA9320; genus UBA9320. The sequence goes on from CBDUEX010000200.1 coordinate 2,136, forward strand.
GCAATCTTTTTTAAATCAGATGAAACTTTTGGCAAAAGCATGTAAGTGCCACTTAGTTTTTGATTGTGTTTAATGTTTACACCCAGTTTTAATGTAATGCCCGTGAGCGTTTCCTTTTCTCTTCCGGGGTTGAAGGATGCGGTTGTGCCCTCGTACGTCAATCCAGTTAAAAAAGTAAAGTTGTCGTTGATTACAATTGGCAAGGTTAGATTGGCATTTATTTCCTGCAAAGAGGTGGTGGAGTTTCCTGTGTCAAAGGTATTTAACGACGATCCGGCATAATCAATTCTTGCAAGATCAATGTAATTCTGGCTAACGGCTAGAAATGTGATAAGGGTTAAGACAAATACGAATGATAGTTTTTTCATTTCATTTCATTTATTGAGAACAAACTTCGTTGATGAGCAGTCGTTCGCATAATCCTATTTTGCTTGAAGTCGTTTTGACTCACAAAAAGCACATAAAATTTAGTTATTTGCTGCCCATTTATAGTGTTTTTTAGCAACATGCATGCGGCCGTGCGATGATTTTATTGAATTTCGCGAAAATTTTGACATTTTTCATTAGTGTTTTGTGATAAATAATAAAACCTATTGTTGGTGTCTAGGTATCGTTGGAGGACTCAATGAATTCGCTTTGTAAATTAGGTATTTTTAATTGATACAATAGCACTACCACCCCCAAAACTTTTTAATATCGTCTATGCCAAGGTCTTTTTTTCGCTGAACGTATTCGTTGAATACATCTGTAAAGCATTGGTTTAGAACGTCATCGGGTAAAATGTGGCTTATAAGAACTAATCGTTGTGTAAGAATATCCTCTATATTTTGAGCGAAATAATTATTCCAAAAATTGAATGCTCTTTCTTGCAACTCAGCGTCGCCAATACCGGCTAAATTAAGTTCTGAAAGTGCTTTTTCCCTCTCTTTTTCGCTTGTATTGGGTTCTTCAATAAATGCAATTAATTTATCAATTGCGTTCATCTCTACTTTAAGAAATCAATTAAATTAGTGCTAAATAATCTCGCTTTGGTTTCATCACTTAAATCATTCATCTGTTCTATAAAAGCTCCATGCTCTAAATCTCCTAGTGGAAAAGGATAATCTGTACCATAGGCAATTTTATCTTCGCCCATCACTTCGATTAAGTAACGCAACGCCCCTTGGTCGTGGGTTATCCCATCTACCCAAAATTTACCTTTATAATCGTACGGGTCTTTCACATTATTAATATTTACTAAATCTGGTCTACAATGCCAACCATGACTTATTCTACCCAATGTGTGTGCAAAGGAGCCACCTCCATGAGCAAACATCACCTTCAGCTTTGGGAATTTATCAAAAACGCCACCAAACAGCATTGAACAAATAGCTCTAGAAGTTTCTGCAGGCATTCCAACAAGCCAAGGGAGCCAGTATTTTTCCATATCCTTTTGTCCCATCATTTCCCATGGATGAACGAATATGCTCATTCCCAAATTTTCTGCAGCTGCCCAAAAAGGATGAAAATCAGGATGATCTAAGTTTTTATCTAAGATGTGTGATGCGATTTCTAAACCGGGCATTCCAAGCGACTTGCATCGTTCCATTTCTTTTATTGCCAAGTCGATATCTTGCATGGGAACGGTACCAAGTGAAATAAATCTTTTTGGAAATCTATTTTGAACCGAGCTTAAGTGGTCATTAATAAACTGACTCCACTCATATCCATGCTGAGGTTTGGCCCAATAATTAAACAACACTGGAATAGTACACAATACCATCTGGTCAACATTGTAGGCGTCCATTTCAGGTAAAATTGCGGTTTCATCATAACAGTTTTTCTCCACTCTTCTGAAAAAAACACCGTCATCTCTCATCATTCGTTTCGCTCCTGTTTCTGGTTCATCTTCAAGATAAATAAATCCGCCGTAACCAAACTTCTTGTCCAGCCTATCCCATGATGGAGGCATAATATGTGCGTGTGCGTCAATTTTAGTAATTCTGCTCATGTTTATGTCGATTGCGAATGTATGAAAAAATTGAGCATAGTTTTCGTGCAACGATTCTTCCTTATTCTTGGTTTTATTTGTGACAAATATTATTAATCATGAATAAAGAGTTAACAATAGGGAGCAGAATTAAACATTCAAGTTTTGGAGATGGAATTATATGCCGAATAGGCATTGATACATT
>CBDUEX010000201.1:0-4281 GCA_965366305.1 uncultured Bacteroidia bacterium
AATTGCCTCTGGTCAAGCTGAGGTGGATGAAATTGTTTCAAACAGTGAGTCACCAAACTTTGAAAACACCATTGTTGCATTAGAAAACAGCGGTGAATTATTAACCAAAGTTACCTCTGCCTTCTTTAATCTCAATTCGGCAGAAACCAACCCTGAAATGCAGGCACTTGCTCAGGAAATATCACCATTATTAAGTGCTCATAGCAATAACATTATGTTAAACGCTGGTTTATTTGCAAAAGTAAAAGCGGTTTATGAGCAAGAGCATCTCAATCTAACAGCAGAACAAAAAATGCTATTGGATAATACGTTTAAAAGCTTTGCACGAAATGGAGCGAGCTTAGACGAGCTGGGGCAAACCCGTTTGAGAAGCATCGACAATGAGCTTTCTCGCCTTTCCCTCACATTTGGAGAACATGTTTTAAAAGAAAGCAATGCTTTTTTAATGCACTTAACCGATGAGAATGATACAGATGGTTTACCTGATGGAATAAAAGAAGCTGCTGCAGCTCTGGCTAAAGCAAAAGAGTTAGACGGTTTTGCTATTACCTTGGACTATCCGAGCTATATCCCATTTATGACGTATAGTACTCGTCGTGATTTAAGAGAAAAACTTTACAAAGCATTTGCATCGAAGGCTTTTTCTGATAATGAAAACAACAATGAAGAAACGATACTTAACCTCATTAGATTGCGAACTGAACGAGCAAAATTATTAGGCTTTGAGAGTCATGCAGATTATGTATTAGAAGAACGCATGGCCAAAACACCAGCTAAGGTGTATGATTTTTTAAATACACTTCAAGAAAAAGCAATGCCTTTTGCACAAGAAGAATTTACAGAATTAACTGACTATGCAAAACAATTGGATGGATTAGATCAACTTCAAAAATGGGATGCCAGTTATTATGCTGAAAAGCTGAAGAAGGAAAAATTTGATATTGATGATGAATTACTTCGCCCTTATTTTCAACTTGAAAAAGTGGTAGATGGCGTTTTCTTAACGGCTAATAAACTCTTCGGGATTACTTTTCATAAGCAAAATACCATTGATGTCTACCACCAAGATGTGGTAACCTATGAAGTTAAAGATGAAAATAATCAGCACATAGCAGTGTTTTATGCTGACTTTTTTCCTCGACCAGGAAAACGACAAGGAGCTTGGATGACTAGCTTTAGAAGTCAAAAAATAAAAGATGGAAAAGACCAACGGCCACATGTGAGTATCGTTTGCAACTTTACTAAACCAACAGACAGCAAGCCTTCTTTGCTAACGTTTAATGAAGTTACTACCTTGTTTCATGAATTTGGACACGCCTTACACGGAATGTTAGCAGCCGGAACCTATGCTAGCTTGAGTGGCACTTCTGTGTATTGGGATTTTGTGGAATTGCCCAGTCAGCTGATGGAAAACTGGTGCTACGAAAAAGAATGCCTTGATTTGTTTGCTAAGCATTATGAAACTGGTGATTCTATTCCAGAAGAGTACATTCAAAAAATAAAGGATTCAGCCAACTTTATGAGCGGCATGGCAACTATCCGGCAGATTAGCTTAGGAAAAATAGACATGGGCTGGCACTCTTCGGTACACTCCTCTAATCGAGGAGCACTCAGAGTGACAGCTAATGAAGATCAAAAGAACATGAGTGTGAAAGAAGTTGAAACCAAGAGTATTGAAGGACTAGACTTTTACCCTAAGGTAGAAGAAGCATGCACGAGTACAAGTTTCTCGCACATATTCCAAGGAGGGTACAGCAGTGGATATTACAGCTACAAATGGGCAGAAGTATTAGATGCAGATGCTTTTGAGGCCTTTTTAGAACATGGAATTTTTAACAAAGAAACAGCCACCAAATTCAAAACCAACATACTTTCAGCCGGTGGTTCAGAACATCCTTCTGTCTTATACAAACGATTTAGAGGTCGAGACGCCAAGGTAGATGCATTGTTGAAAAGAGCTGGGTTGGTTTAGATTACCTTTAGTAGATATTGAAATTGTCACAAAGATTTGATGTAAGAATTTGGCAAGTTTGGACTAGGTTTTTCTTACCGTATGAAGTCTGAAATAACTTCATTTAAAGCTTGTATTACAACTAAGGATTCTTCCTATTTCTATCAAAGTTCTGATTCATATATTCCTAAGGATATGATTAGCAATGTTAGAAATTTAGAACAAGGTGACATCATCAGTATATTTGGAATACATGGACAGACTATTTCAAATTCTGATACTATTCCTACACACTTTAACTCCATTGTTATTCCAGTGAGTTAGGCTTTTTGATTCGATTATTATAACTTCTAAATTCGTTCAAGTTCGCTTGAACAATTGTAATTGATTTCAACAATCATTTGGTATATTTGATTGAATAAATTGCATGGCAAACAAAATCATCTCTCGACCATTTAAGCTAATAAACAACCTGCTGGCAAAGCGGTATAAAACGTTATTCTTTGCTTTGGTAGCTATGATTCTTATACCGGGTTTTTTCGCTGGGAATAAATATGAGGCGGAGGTCTCGTTTATTCTTAATTCTATTGTTGTGTTTTTGTGTATTTACACGGTTCAAGAATCTAAGTTTCAGCTAAGAATAGGAATGTTACTTGCTACATTGGTTCTCATAATCAATCAATTAGGGATATTTTCAGAATCTGGAACAATTCATTTTTATCTCAGTTTCTTTATTTACATTGTGTTTTACGCCTTCGTAGCTTATAAATTACTCAACCTAATTTTACTAACTCCAAATGTTAAAATAGGAGTGCTTTTTGCTGCTGTGATTGTCTATCTTTTTATAGGAATTATCGGTGGTTATCTGTATATGCTTATTGAAAATGCAATTCCAGGGTCACTGAATAACTTGGCATTAGAAAATATTACCAATCCATCTAAATTTTTCTACTTCTCGTTTACTACACTAACAACTCTCGGTTATGGAGATATTGCTCCAGTTTCACCTCTTGCTCAAGCATTGAGCATACTACTCAGCATAACTGGACCTTTGTATCTTACTATCTTAGTTGCACTACTTGTTTCTCGATTTGAGCACTCAAGTATTCATTAAATCACTTCATTACAGTCCTACAAAATAGACCTGATAACAACCTGAAACGCTAACAAATTCTTATCCATTTCGCTCAACTTACAATTTTATAAGTTACATAGTTGTAAGTTACAAGTTTGTAAGCTATCTTTGATGCATGGAAAACCCATTTAGCTTTGGTGGTTTTGCTAAAACCAAATCGTTCACCAACAGAACAAAAGAAATAGAGCAGATTGACACTTTGTGCAACAACAGTATTAATCTCATTTTAATTTCACCAAGACGATGGGGAAAATCAAGTTTGGTACATCACATTGCTCGAAAAAAAGCCAAAAAGGACCTGAAATTTTGCTTAATCGATTTATTTAATGTTGGCACCGAAGAAGAATTCTACACGCAATATTTGCAAGCCGTATTAAAAGCAACGGCAACCAAGCTCGAACAATACAAGCAATATGCATCTGAATTTTTATCACAGCTTAAACCCAATATTACATTAGGTACTGGTCCGGATGCAGACTTTGGGCTAGAAATAAGCTTTAACAAAAATGCTAAAACAGAAGCCGAAATACTCGACATAGCTCAACGTATCGCTGAAAAACAAAACATTAGAATAGTAGTAGCTATTGATGAGTTTCAAAACATTGACCACTTTACGAAATCTATTCCTTTTCAAAAAAAACTGCGAGCAACGTGGCAAAAACACGATAAAGTAAGCTACATCTTGTATGGCAGCAAACGCCATTTGATGCATGAACTTTTTGAAAAGAAACAAAAACCATTTTACAAGTTTGGCGAGGTACTTTACCTAGAAAAAATAGCAGAAGCTGAATGGACAAAATTCTTAACCTCCCAATTCAAACGCACTTCAAAAACCATTTCTAACCCCCAAACCAAGGCCATTGCTCAATTGATGCAAAACCATCCATATTATGTACAACAATTTGCATTTTCACTGTGGGAGAAAACTACCAAAGAAGTAAGTGAAGAACAAATTACAGCTACGGTTACCACCCTTATTCAAAGCAATGAGTGGCGTTTCATTCATTTGTTTGAGCCCCTTTCGAACAAACAACGTAAGACACTCATCGCACTTATAGAAAACGGAGACAAAGGCATTTCCTCAGCAGCAACAAGTGCCAAATATGATCTCGGTACATCGGCCACAGTAATTAGAAGTATTGAAGCTTTGCAAAAGGCAGAAATAGTAGAACGCTGGGGCAATAGCATTCAACTT
>CBDUEX010000202.1:0-4271 GCA_965366305.1 uncultured Bacteroidia bacterium
TCTTCATCGTCGAGCAGGTCCATATCTTGAGCATATAGTGTACTCGAAAAAAAGAGAATAGCTAGGAGCAGCGTGTATTTCATGTAAGGTATCAAGTAAATGAGTGGTAACATGACATCACCACTCAAGTTTTAGTATTTTTTAGTGCTGATGAGAATAATCTACATCAACCGATATTTTTAGGTCTCTAGAAATTTTTTCAGAAACCACTTTTGGAATGGAAATATTATAATCTTCTGGATTAATATTAAAAGAAGCTTTAGCATTAATAATTCCGTCTTTCACTACAAACGTTCCAGTAGAAGAAACAGTTTTAGTAACATCTTTTATAGTTAGTTTTCCTGAAACCGGCGAAGTATAAGTGCCATTTTTCTCCAAGTTAATGTCAGAAATTTTTTCGATTGTTCCACTGAAAGTTGATTTCGGAAACTTGGTGCTTTCCATATAGTTTTCATTGAAATGCTCTTGCATAAGTGCTTTCTCAAATTCAAAGTCTTTAATTAATGCACTGAATTGAATTTTACCTGAACTTGCATCAAAGGCGGTTTTTACTTTATGGTTATCAGCCTTTATATCTTCAACAGCTGTGTGGCTAAAGAAACTGATATTTCCAGTGTTTGATTTGTAAATTCCTCCACCGTGATTTTTAAATCCAAAAATCCCTAAAAGTGCGATTGCGAAAATTATGTATGTATATTTCATTGGTTATGTTTATTCAATTATTATGCAATTAGATAGCACGACATCTTTGTCGGCCAATAAATCTAGTTCTTCAGAGGCATTTAGCCCTTTGCATTCTCCTTTAATAGAGACTAAAGAAGAGTCACTTAACATCGTAACTTTTTCTAGCTCTATGGGTTTAAACCCACAACGAATGAAACCGTTGTCGCCATTACCTTCTAGTACTATTTGAGGTTCTAATGCATTACTCAAATCTTTGCTTAAAACGATACCAGAAACTTGAACTACCTTATCGGCATAAGTCATCATTGCAGCAGCTTCATCGTTATCAAATGCATTAAAAAGATTTAATGCTGTTAGTGAAACTGCAGCTTCAGTTTCTGCAACGTTTGTGTGTTCTTTATTGTACGTTTTGTAAGCATAGAATGCTACACCTAAAACTACTAGTAGAACAAAGAGTATAATTGGTTTTTTCATATTTGGTTAATTGTTTGCGGCACCATCTGCAATCCAAGCTGCAATTTTATCAATGGTACATTTATCTAATTTGGGTTGATTGTCTGGCATTGCACGGTAGCTTGATTCATGTTTGATGCTTCCTAAAAGTGAACCATTGTCTACATGAATTTTAACGTCGGTGTAGCCATTCAAATCGATGGTAGCTAAATCTCCATGACAACTAATGCATCCACTATTTGTAAGAATAGGCAGTACATCATTTTGATATGACATTGTTGCCGTATTGCATGTGGTAGAGGGATAAAGCTCTTCTTCCACATCATAGTAACAACTATGCAAGAGTGGCATAGCTAGCAATAGCAATGCAATTGAATATTTGCTAATTGTTTGGTGCACCATCATCTATCCATTTCTTAACTATTCTAACGTTACAGTCAGAGATTTTGTTTCCAGAAGGTGGCATAATTTTAAATCCAGAAGAGTGATTAATTACGCCAAATAGTTTTCCATTGTCTGCTTGTGCTTTTACACCAGCGTATGAATCCAAATGGACTCCCCCGCTAGCAGAGCTCCCATTATGACAACTAACACAATTGTTGTTCAGTATTGAAAGAACTTGATTGGAATATTTCACATCGGAGCTATCACATTCGTCGCATCTGTTATTTAATGCCCCTTGAGTAATCCATTTATTAATTAAACTAATTTGTGCAGGAGTTAATGGACTGTTTGGAGGAGGTGGCATGACATCACCACCGCTTTCTGTAATTACTTTATATAATTTGCTGTCACTTGGGTCTCCTGGTTTGATTTCGCCTGTTGAAAATATATTGGTATATGAATCTAATATTACATCATCTTCATGGCTAGCTGCATCGTGACAACCTGAATACGCACATGACGAGCTTAGCAAGGGTAAAATCGTGTTTTCGAAATAAACACTGTCTGGATCGCAAGGACGGGTTGAGTCTTGTCCACCAGAAGTAGTATCTTGAGAATTGGTGGTTGGTATAGGCAGCGGTTCTGGATAATGTTTACAACCTTGAATGGTCACAAATATTACACTTGTAAACACTAATGCCATCCCAACTAGATGTTTCATTTTTATTGAGTTTAAATTTAGATTCACAATAATTCTTCCGAAAATATTAGAATAATTGGATGAAAACAATATTCCGTTGAATTATGACATTTAGCTTATGGTCAAAAAGTTACAAAGGAATATTACCGTGTTTCTTTTTAGGAAGTTTAGCTACCTTGTTTTCTAGCATAGCAAAGGCTTTTATTAGCTTGATTCTTGTGTTTTCAGGTAAGATAACTTCGTCCACAAATCCACGTTCAGCAGCACGATAAGGATTTGCAAATATGCCTGCATATTCTTGTTCCTTTTCTGCTAAAGCATCTAGCGGATTATCTGCAGAAGCAATCTCTCTTTTGAAAATTATTTCTGCTGCACCCTTGGCACCCATCACTGCAATTTCCGCAGTAGGCCAAGCGTAATTTAAATCAGCACCAATATGCTTGCTATTCATTACATCATAGGCTCCACCATATGCTTTTCGCGTAATTACTGTTATTCTAGGAACTGTTGCTTCACTAAATGCGTAAAGCAATTTTGCTCCGTTGGTTATAATTGCATTCCATTCTTGATCCGTACCCGGAAGAAATCCTGGAACATCTTCAAACACTAACAAAGGAATATTGAAACAATCACAGAAACGAACAAATCGAGCACCTTTTTGCGATGAATGAACGTCTAAAACACCTGCAAGATATGCTGGTTGATTGGCAACAATCCCAATACTTCTTCCTCCTAAACGAGCAAAACCAACAACAATGTTTGGAGCAAAATTTTCGTGAATTTCATGAAAACTGTCTTCATCAATAACCCCTGAGATTACTTCTCTAATATCATAAGGTTGTTGAGCATTTTCTGGGATAATATTTTTAAGTTCGAATCTTAATTCATCATTGAGTTTATACTCCAGTTTAGGAGGTAGTTCTTCGCAGTTTTGAGGCATGTAAGACAACAGTCTTTTTATGTTGTCAATACATTCAACATCATTTGATGCTGTAATGTGAGCTACTCCTGATTTTTCAGAATGCACAGACGCCCCGCCTAAGTCTTCAGAACTAACTTCTTCATTGGTCACCGTTTTTACAACATTGGGTCCTGTTACAAACATGTAGCTGGTATTTTCTACCATAAGTATAAAATCTGTAATTGCTGGAGAATAAACTGCACCTCCAGCACATGGGCCCATAATTGCGGAGATTTGTGGAATTACACCACTTGCCAACGTGTTTTTGTAGAATATATCAGCATAGCCACCTAGCGACACAACACCTTCTTGAATACGGGCTCCGCCACTATCATTTAAGCCAATAACAGGTGCTCCGTTCTTCATAGCCATATCCATGATTTTGCAGATTTTTTCGGCATGAGTTTCGGATAAAGAACCACCAAAAACAGTAAAATCTTGAGAAAACACATACACCAAGCGGCCTTTTATGGTACCATAACCGGTAACAACTCCATCGCCCGGATAGTGAATTTTATCCATACCAAAATCGGTACTTCGGTGTTTTACAAGAGCTCCAATTTCTTCAAACGAATTCTGGTCCAAAAGCAGATCAATTCGTTCTCGAGCAGTTAATTTACCTTTTGAATGTTGAGATTCAATTCGCTTTTCCCCTCCACCAAGTTTCGATTCGGCAATTTTATTTGTTAGTGTTTCTCTTTTATTCATTTGTGCTATTCCTCTAGTAAGTGTAATATTTCTTCAGTTAATTCAAGGTTGTGATAAACGGCTTGAACATCATCATCGTCTTCAAATTTATCAATCATGCTAAGTACTTCTTTGGCTTCTTCGGCTCCAAGTACTTTGGTAGTTTTCGGCAATTGTTGAATCTCAGTTGCTTGTACTTCAATACCTAATTCACTTAGCTTTGTTTGCATGTTCCCATAATCGTCGAATGAAGTGAAAATACTGGTGATTTCTTCATCGCGTTCAATGTCTTCTGCTCCTCCATCTATAAGTTCCAATTCCAATTCTTCAGCATCTTTTCCTTCAAGTACCGAATTATTAATAGTGAAGACACCTTTTGTATCAAAAATAAAGCTCAACGAG
>CBDUEX010000203.1:0-4269 GCA_965366305.1 uncultured Bacteroidia bacterium
GGTGCTGAGTCTTCAACCATTCTTACTGGTGTTAGAGCTGGATTTACTATTGACGACAATATCATCTGTTTAGGTGATTCACTTACAATAACCGATCTATCTTACAATGGAGTTACCGATATAGAATGGAGCTTGTTACCTTCTGGTCAAATAATTACAGGAAATGACATCGGGAATCAAAAGATTCAATTTGAAATTGCTTCTCCCGGAGTATTTGAATTAAACCAAATAGTAACCAGAGATAACAATTGTTACGATACAATAAAACAACCTTTTGAAGTATTGAAAGTTACCGCAAATTTTGCAGCGGTTGATTCATTCTTGCAATGTGCACCTGTATATGCAGAATTTGAAAGTACTTCAAGCAATGCGGATACATTATTTTGGAATTTTGGTGATGGCAATACACATACAACTACCAGTACCTCAGCAGGTAATATCTATACCAAAAATAGCGGTTGGACAGATGGGTATGACATTATACTTATTGCAAAAAATATTGAAGGATGTTCAGACACAGCCAGAAAAGATGACTATATCCTTGTAAAAGGTCCATTGCCACGCTTTAAGATGGAAAACTACGTTGGTTGCGAGCCTTTAGAGGTTACGTTTACTGATCAAAGTATAGACGGAGTTCGATTCTTTATGAACTACAATGATGGATCAAGTTTGGATAGTTCTAAAGTAGATAGCACTATTGGAACACATACGTATTTCAACAGAACTACCAATAATCTTAGACAAACGATCTTGCCTTCTATGATAGTTTATGACTCATTAGGTTGTGCAGCAGTATTTACTCCTGCAGACTCTATTGTAGTTTACAAAAAACCGATTGTTGAACCAGTATATCAAAATGGTACCGATGTATGCATACCATTTAATATGAAGTTTGCAGACACAGGAAGGTTTAGCAGCACTTGGTCTTGGAGTCTTGATAGTGTAATTATCTCTACGAATAGTGAAGATAGTATTATGAAATCAGATGCAGGATTTTATGAACTTGAACTAATTGCAAGCAATATTTACGGTTGTACAGATACATTGAATCAAACAATGCAAGTATTTGAAAAACCAGCTATTACTATTAATTTTAGTGATACGGTTTGTTTGAATAAGGTAATTGACTTTACAGGTGTTCTAACTGGAAACAGTCCAGTGCAATTCTTCGAATGGAACTTCGGAGAGAATGGCGAACCAAACAACACCAATACATCATCGCTATACCCGCAATATACATACACTACCAAAGGACCTAAGCACATTTCATTAGTGGCAGGTTTAAATAATGGCTGTAGTGATAGCAGCTCTGTAGACATTCTAATTACAGGAGAAGATGAAATAGACAATCCTCAAATCAACTACGTTTCATTTACAGATAACTATACACTTGAAGTTGATTATGAAGCAAGCACTTATGATAAATTCTTGAATTATATCATTCAGCGATCAGATGGTTCTAGTTTTACAGTTTCAGAAAAAAGTACAACACAATACATCGATGTATTTGGTTCGAAGCCAGTAGCTTCAATGTGCTATACTATTAAGGTAAGAGATTATTGTGATTTGCAAGGATTAGCTTCTGATCCTCATTGCTTTATTTATCTTTCAGCTTCTAGCATCAATCCATATGAGAATGTCTTAGAATGGACTGCTTACGAAGGATGGCCTTCTGTTGCTGAATACTGTATATTTAGAGAGGATGAAAATGGGGTATATGTGAAAATCGGGACAGTTCCTGGAGATCAAACATCTTATGTTGATCCGGATCTTTGTGATCAAGATTACAACTACTACGTGCAAGCACAACATCCAACAGAGTTGTGGACTTCAAATAGTTTTAGAGTAACACAACGACCTATTTTTATTGCCAATCCACTAGGAAGCTCTATTAAAAACGTTACCGTTTCTAACACCGATGAAATTACAGTAACTTGGAATAAGAGTACTTTTAATCAATTCAATAACTATGTACTTCAAAAATTTGAGGATAACGAAAGCAATTTTGTTTCGGAAGAAGTATTAACCGATACATTCTTTGTAGACTATAACGTGCTAACCAATGAGCACTCGTATATCTACCGTGTAACAGAACAAGATAAATGTAACAACTCAAACATTTCTGACCGAGAAGGAAAATCAATATTATTACGAGGACATTATTTAGAAGGTAGCCACCTTTATTGGACGCCTTATGTAAATTGGTTAAACGGAGTTGATTATTATCATGCAGAGATCTTTAACGGTTCAGAATTTGAATACCTTCATAAAAATGTGGGTCACGATAGAGACTGGGTAGATAGACAATATCACAAGGGAATTTCTGGGGAGTATTGCTACCGAGTATATGGCTTTAACAGTGAAGGAGATACAAGTTATTCTAACTCAGTATGTCTGTTTGGAGATCCAAAGGCAGTATTGCCTACGGCATTTACACCCAACAAGGATGGATTAAATGAAACGTTTAGACCTATTGCAATGTTTGCACTAGATGGTGTTGTACAGGGGGCTGGGAGCTTTGAATTTACCATTTTTAATAGATGGGGTGAAAAAGTATTTGAAACCAATAGTATTTATGACGGATGGGATGGAACCTACAACGGAGCCGATTGCCAACAAGGGGCATACATTTATAGTTTAAAACTCAAAGGATTAACAAACCAAATGATTTATCATTCAGGGACAGTTACCTTATTAAGATAGCCTTTCTTAGAGAAAGGAGGCAGTAATGGTTAAAAGGGCCACCAAAGTATTTTGGTGGCTTTTATTTTTGGATAAATTTGCATTAATAATTAAGAAATGTTCGAAAATTTATCATCCAGATTAGACAAAGCCTTTCAAACCCTGAAAGGGCATTCATCACTAACCGAATTAAACATAGCTGAAACAGTTAAAGAAATTCGTAGAGCATTAGTAGATGCGGATGTAAGCTATAAAATAGCAAAGGATTTTACCAATAAAGTAAAAGACAAGGCATTAGGAGGTGATGTAATAACCAGTGTTTCTCCAGGTCAAATGATGACCAAAATCGTTAACGACGAGCTAAAAGAGCTTTTAGGCGGTGAAACAAAACCCATCAATCTTAGCGGAAATCCAACGGTTATATTAATTGCAGGACTACAAGGATCGGGTAAAACAACATTTTCAGGTAAGTTAGCCAAGCATTTAAAAAGCAAGGGTAAAAACCCACTGTTAGTTGCATGTGATGTTTATCGTCCTGCTGCAATAAATCAAATTAAAGTACTTGCTGAGCAAGTGTCGGTGGATGTATTTGCTGAAGAAGATAATAAGAATCCTGTGAGCATTGCTGAAAATGCAATTAAGCATGCTAAAGCCAATCAAAACAATGTGGTAATCATTGATACCGCTGGTCGATTAAGTATTGACGAGGTGATGATGAACGAGATTGGGAATCTTAAATCAGAACTTAAGCCACAAGAAATCTTATTTGTGGTAGACTCTATGACGGGTCAAGATGCTGTAAATACGGCAAAAGCTTTCAACGACAAGCTGGATTTTGATGGTGTTGTGCTTACAAAACTCGACGGTGATACACGAGGTGGTGCGGCTATTTCTATTAAAACGGTGGTCAACAAACCTATCAAGTTTGTAAGTACCGGAGAAAAAATGGATGCCTTGGATGTTTTTCATCCCGATAGGATGGCAAACAGAATCTTAGGAATGGGTGATATAGTGTCTTTTGTTGAAAAAGCACAAGAGAATATTGACCAAGAAGAGGCAGCTAGGTTGCAAAAGAAAATGCGTAAAAATCAATTTGATTTTGACGATTTCTTAAAACAACTGAATCAAATTAAGAAGATGGGTAATATTAAAGACCTTATGGGAATGATTCCTGGGGTTGGTAAAGCCATTAAAGACGTGGATATTGATGATGATAGTTTTAAAGGTATTGAAGCTATAATTCACAGTATGACTACAGATGAGCGTCAAAACCCACAAATATTAGACGGCAGCAGAAAACAACGCATAGCGAAAGGGAGCGGAACTTCAACAACGGAAGTAAACAAACTAGTAAAGCAGTTTGATGAAATGAAAAAAATGATGAAGTCAATGAATAGTGGTAAAGGAATGGGTGCGATGAGAAAAACTCCGTTTAGAAGATAGTGAAAGAACTACGTCGCAATTATACCCACGCCCAGCTTTCTGAAGAGAATGCTCCAGACAACCCGTTTCGGTTATTTGAACATTGGTTTGAAGACGCGAAAACCGGTAAGGTATTAGAACCAAACGCAATGGTGCTCTCTACAA
>CBDUEX010000204.1:0-4267 GCA_965366305.1 uncultured Bacteroidia bacterium
ATGGATTTGGGGAAAATAGTTTGGCTGCAAATGAGGAAGGAATTTACAGCGGTTTTCAAATAAAAATTCACAAACATGTTAATCTGCTTGGGTATTACGACTTATTTAAAAGTCCGTGGTTGAAATTCAGAACCGATGCCCCTTCGAGTGGCGATGATTTTTGGGCTGAAATTAATTACAAACCTAGCCGGCGGTTTTCAGCGTACTATCGCTATCGAACAGAAACAAAGCAAACCACAATTGGAGACCAAGTGCTAAGTCAAATTGGTAGCAATACATTAATTCGACATCGAATTAATACGCAATATAAAATTGCTAAAGGAATTGAATTGAGAAACAGAGTGGAGTGGAATGTGAATCAAGGAGACGGACCATCCACTTTAGGCAGTTTGATTTACCAAGATATTATTTACAAGCCATTTGGAAAGAAATTTCATCTTAGTGGCCGGATTGCATACAGTAAAATAGAATCTTCTGCGAATAGAATTTATAGTTTTGAGCAAGTACCTTTGTACGACTATCCAATGCACACACACAGCTACAATGGTTTACGATTTTACCTTGCTTCTCGCATCAAGGTAAATTCAAATCTTGACATCTGGCTGCGTTATGCCAGTTCTCGACACGATGCTCCAATTACTAGTCTCTATGAAAATTATGCCATTGGGAGTGGTTTAGATGAAATAACTGGGACCATAAAAAACACCTATACTTTACAACTTCGATATTCCATACCATGACCAAACTAAGCGTAAATATTAATAAAATAGCTACCATTCGAAATGCACGAGGAGGCGATACGCCAAGTGTTGTAGACGCGGCAAAAGCAATTGAAAATTTTGGTGGTGAAGGAATTACTATTCATCCAAGACCAGATCAACGGCATATCACAAACAAAGATGTATATGACTTAAAAAAAGTAGTTACCACAGAATACAATATTGAGGGCTATCCCAATGAAGATTTTATTAAAATGGTGCTAGAAGTAAAGCCAACTCAAGTAACTTTAGTTCCGGATGGTCCAGATGTAATTACGAGCAATGCAGGTTGGGATTGTATCAATCAAAAAGAATTGCTTACTCCAATTATTCAAAGATTTAAAGATGTTGGAATACGAGTTTCGGTATTTCTAGATCCTATAGTAGAGCAAGTGGATGCTGCCTTAGCATGCGGAGCAGACCGTATTGAGCTCTATACAGAGGCTTATGCTGCAAACTACACTAAGAATAACGTAGAGGCAATCGCACCTTATAAAGCTGCTGCAAATCGAGCGAATGAATTGGGCCTGGGCTTAAATGCCGGACACGATTTAAGTTTAGAAAACTTAGAATACTTTGCTGTTGAAATCCCCAATCTTCTGGAGGTTTCTATTGGACATGCATTAATAAGTGATGCGTTGTATTATGGTTTGAACAATGCTGTTCAAATGTATAAGAGTAAGCTGCTGAGGTATTAGCGGTTTCGCAACTGCTCATAGACTTTTTCTAACGTCTCTGAGAGTGTAAAATACAATTCAGGAATTTTATCTAAATCCGTTTCGGTTTTAGCATTCCCTTCAATACCGCGAACAACGTCATACAATGATCCTATTCCCATCATGTCAACCGATGGTTTCATTTTATGAGCTGCAGAACGAACTTCTGGCCAATCTTGAGTTTGTAATCCTGCTTCAATTCTATCAACTAAAGCCGGTGTCATTTCCAGAAACATATTCACCATTTTAGTGATGAACTCTTCGTTTCCTGCTGCAATTTCAGAAAGTTGGTTTAGGTTGTATAATTTTTCTTCTGTCATTTTTAAAATCCTTTCTAAGATTAGACCATTCTTTCTTGCAACATTCTATAAATGGTAGATTTACCAATATCTAATTTCTTAGCAACGTTTACAACATCGTTGTTGTATTTATCTAAGAAGTGCTTCACAATTCTATTCTTATACCCTTCTAACGTCATTTCGTTTTGAAGTAGTGTGTCGATAGACCCTGTTGAGTTAAACGTGATGTGTTCCTCTTCAATGGTTTCAGTATCCGTCATTACGCAACACAATTCAGTAACTGCTTTCAGCTCACGAATATTACCTGGCCATGGATACTTGAACAATTTGTTTTGGGCTTTGCTTGATAGCTTTAATTTACCCAATTCATTTTCTTCACTGTATTCATCAATAAAATGCTTTGCTAGAACAAGAACATCGTTACCACGTTCTCTTAAAGGCGGTAAACTAACAGGTAATCCTAAAAGACGATAGTATAAATCCTCTCTAAAATTTCCCTTACGAACTTCTTCTGCTAAATCTTTATGGGTAGCACTGATTACTCGGCATTTCACTTTCACGTTTCCGTTTCCACCAACACGAGTTAATTCTCTTTCTTGTAGTACACGCAACAATTTTGATTGCATGTTAATATCCATCTCACCAATCTCATCTAAGAAAATGGTTCCATCGCTAGCTTCTTCAAATTTTCCAATTCGTCGAGCAACCGCACCCGTAAAGGCACCTTTCTCATGACCAAAAAGTTCACTTTCAATCAGTTCAGAAGGAATGGCGGTAATATTTACAGCAACAAACGGTTTCTTGGCTCTAGGCGAATTATAGTGAATTGATTTTGCAACCACTTCCTTACCTGTTCCGGTTTCACCCGTTATAGAAACAGTGATATTTGATTTAACTGCTTTTTCAATCATGGCAAAAACTCGCTTCATAGAAGGGCTATTACCGATAATACTGGTAGTGAAATCGTATTTCTTCTTAACTTGTTGCTTCAGATCAGAAATTTCCTTTCTCAATCCTACCTTTTCCCGAATATTTCGAATTGCATTCCAAATACGGTCTTTGGTGTCTTCATCCTTAACGATATAGTCATAAGCACCTTCTTGTAATAAAGAAATTGCCGTTTTTATATCTTCTTGTCCAGAAATGATAACAACAGGAATGTCAGAATTGTATTCCTTAATTTTACGCAACACTTCTTCACCAGAAATATCTGGAAGAGAGTAATCGAGTGTTACTGCACCTGGGTTTTTGTCTAGATTATTGAGAAAATCCTTACCATTCGTAAACTTAGTTACGGTGATATCGGGGTTTAACGATAAATGGTACTCTAGAACTTCGCTGTAGAATTCATCATCTTCAACAACAAATACGCTGAAATTATCTGCCATAATAGTAATTTAATACTACAAATTTAATCTACTTTTTGGAATATTCTAATTTTTAGAGAGTTTTTTCATAAAATATCATTTTGAGACTGTGTTATTTAGAATGCCTCCACATAGATTGATTTGATACATTTGCACCACGTAAAAAATTAAGCCTAAAACAAATGGCAAACACAGGAAAAATATCACAAATTATTGGGCCAGTGGTGGACGTAGCGTTCGACCAAGATGGTTCTTCACTTCCAAGAATATACAATTCTTTAGAAGTAAGTAAAGACGACGGCACTGTCGTAGTTTTAGAAGTTCAGTCTCACTTAGGACAAAATACTGTTCGTGCCATCTCGATGGATTCTACGGAAGGTCTTGTTAGAGGTGCTGTTGTTACTGATACAGGAGATGCAATTATGGTACCGACAGGAGAAGCCTTAAAAGGAAGACTTCTAAATGTTGTAGGAACTGCAATCGACGGTATCGGCGATTTAGATAAAACGAATGGTAGATCTATACACCAAGATCCTCCTTTGTATGAAAATCTTTCTACAAGTGCAGATCCATTATTTACTGGAATTAAAGTAATTGACCTTATTGAGCCTTATGCTAAGGGTGGTAAAATTGGTTTATTTGGTGGTGCTGGTGTTGGTAAAACAGTTCTTATTCAAGAGTTGATTAACAATATCGCAAAAGCATATTCAGGTTTATCTGTATTTGCTGGTGTTGGCGAAAGAACAAGAGAAGGAAATGACCTACTTAGAGAGATGATCGAATCTGGCGTAATTAAATACGGTAAAGAATTTGAACACTCGATGGAAGAAGGTGGTTGGGATTTATCTAAAGTGGATAAAAAGGAACTTGCACAATCTCAAGCAACATTGGTTTTCGGTCAAATGAATGAGCCTCCAGGAGCAAGAGCACGTGTTGCCCTAACTGGATTATCTATTGCAGAATACTTCAGAGATGGAGATGAAAAATCAGGAGGAAGAGATATTCTTTTCTTCGTAGATAATATATTTAGATTTACACAAGCAGGATCTGAGGTATCAGCACTTCTTGGACGTATGCCTTCTGCAGTAGGTTACCAACCAACACTTGCTTCGGAGATGGGTGTAATG
>CBDUEX010000205.1:0-4264 GCA_965366305.1 uncultured Bacteroidia bacterium
CAGAGCCATTGCATTCGCTGATTGCTTAGCTCATCCCTCCGCTTATTTTCAATGCTATTGTTTTGATGCAAAAAACTAGAATGCCGATTACCTCACAACCGAGCTTTGTCTTTATCCAAAAACAAAAATGAGCGTAGGGCCGACAGAAATGCGGGAAATCAATGATTGAAAGGTTTGAAATTTGGCTTCTGAGTAGATTGCATGCTGGTGATTAAATTCTATTAGATGAGGCAATTTAATATGTGCTATAATTAGTCGTTAACTTGTTTCAATTAAAGCCACATTATGGTGCAGGATTACCGGAGCTAACCGACCAAAGTTCAAACCAATCTTGCAATTCCATGTCTACTGTAGTTGCTTTCATTAAATCCTTTATTCTTGACTGGGTTGAAGTTCCGCAAACTGGTAAAATTGCAGAAGGATGTTTTAAAATCCAAGCTAGAAATACGACATCTATTGGAACATCGTATTTTAAAGAATAGCTAGTAGCAAGTTTTTTTAACCGATGGGACTTTTCTTCATCCTTTTTAAAAACGGTGCCTAATGGAGACCAACACATGGGTGTGATGTTGTTTATTTTCATATGATCTAAACTCCCATTGAGCATAGCTTCATGATTAGTTATTGAAAACTCAATTTGATTAAAATTTATTTTGATTTGAGTTTCTATCAAATCGGATTGTTTGGGAGTGAAATTGGATACTCCAAAATCTAAAATTTTTCCATCGTTTTTAAGTTTTACTACAGCCTCACCAATCTCATCCGCTTCCATTAATGGACTTGGCCTGTGTAATAAAAGTAAATCTAAATATTCGGTCCGTAAGTTTCTTAATGATTGTTCAACTGATGCAATAATATGAGACGTGGAATAATCATAATGTTTAATTGAATTTTTTCTTGATTCTGACTCTAGCTGAATACCGCATTTAGAAATCAATTGTATCTTGTTTCGATCTATTTTACTATCTATAAAAGCGTTCCCAAAAGCACTTTCCGTGGTATAATTGCCATATATATCCGCATGGTCAAATGAAGTGATATTGCTTTCGAGACAACAATTTATCAATTCAACCATCTGCTTTTTATTGAAATCTTTTCCCCATACGCCCCATGACATGGTGCCAGCAATAATTTTTGAAAACTTTGATTTTTTCATATTGTATGTTGTTTTCATAGCGTATTAAAATACCTGTAATTCAAGTGGTATTGAATTATTAGCTCAGACTGCTGTTCCACCGTTACAAAGATCCTCAGCTTTCATAGATATGTTGAATCAAATTTAGCATATGACGTTAGAAGTTCCTAATGCCATAATATAGGATATCCAATTTGGTAGGATTAAAGGTAAATAAAAAAGGCTTCTGCGATTGCAGAAGCCTTTAGTTTTAGCGCCCTCACCTGGACTCGAACCAGGGACCTATTGATTAACAGTCAACCGCTCTAACCAGCTGAGCTATGAAGGCGTCTTGCTTTCTTTCAAAAGCGAGTGCAAAAATAAGTTTTTAGTTTGAACACAAAATATTTTTTTCAAATAATTTTAATCATAAAAAAAGTCCAGCTCGAACCATGTAAATCGTAAGTGATTTAAGGGCACGAGCTGGACGTTTATAATATTATTTGATAAGAACTCCTAGCTTAAGTGCTGAGGATAAAGTAAACCCTCCGCCATTAGTGAATACGTTAAAGCCATACCCTGGGTCAAAGTCGAAAATATTCCAGTAGGTTTCAGGATCAAAACCTTGTGGTGAATCAATAAGCTCTTGATATTTGATTCCATAACCCACTCCAATGTTTAAGTCTAAACTAAAAATGTCTCCGAAAATGTATTGTTTTCCAAGTTGAACAGTCAATGCAGCTTTAGTGGTAGATTCTGTATACTTTCCTTCTGTGATATTCGGATCGTAAAAGCTTCTTCCTATCTCACTTTCCGATTGGTAATATGCCAACGATATAGTTGGTTTTACATATATTCCACTCATTCGATGAGCATTGCGAACTTTTCTTAAATGAAAATCAGGACCGGCATATACCTTGTAACCAAAAGATGCAGTAACACCTCGGTCCGTACTCGTTAATTCGTCGATGATTGTCCCTTGTGTTCCTAATCCAATGATACCTAATGTACCTTCTAAACTATGAAGCGGTTTGCGACTGTATTCAAATCCAAAATCGGTATATCCGTTCAATGGAGTTAGTATCCCTAGCTTAATGTTCATTGTTTTTTGTTTGGCATAAGCAAGGTCACTTATTTGCTTGTCGTTGTTCTCTGGGCGAATTGTTTCTCCTGAAGAAAGCTTTATGTAGTCTACTAATTCATTTTCAAGTGCTAGAACTATTCCCGGTCTATCAAGGTAGTAATACTTAACTTCAGTAGTATTTATTTCTGATACCCTACAAATAATAACATCAGAGTTAACTTTAAAAATAGTGTCTAACGCTTCTGTTTGTGCATGAGCATTGGATGTTCCAAATAAACCCAGACAAATAATGAGAGATGTAATAATGCTTTTCATGTGTTTCAAATTTAATGTTAATACAAGGTTAGTGCGATACTATTACATATTGTTATCTTATTTTAATGGTGCTTGTGCTAATAGTTATAAAAAGCATGAATAACATTAAAGTGGGCGGTGATGTTTTTAAATGGCGAGAAGTGGTTGCGTAGTTTCCGCGTGATTTATTAAAAAGCGATAATAACTGCGTGAAATTACTAGCTATTTTGTAAATTATAAGAAAAATTTTACATCGAATTTATTTCGATGGATAAGGAGATTTGTATTATTTAGGTAAAATTGAACAGCTACCAAGGGATTCTACCTTCGCAGTTATCTTTTTTCCGCTTTCGATGAAAACTGCTGGAGTAGCTGCACCTGCCAATAAAATATCACCAACCTTAAATTCTTGGTTGTATTTAGCTGCTAGTCGTGAAGCATTGCAAACCGATAAATATGGGTTATCTAAAATAGCATTGCTGCTGTCTTCTTGCATTACCTCTTTATCGAAACTTAGACTGATACTTAAGTTATTTAAACTTTCTGGCAAGGGTTGCCAAGCTCCAACAACAAATCCTGACGATGAACAATTGTCTGCAATTACATCTTCTAGCGAAAACTTAAAGTTTTCATAACGGGAGTCGATAATTTCAATAGCAGGAGCACAGGCTAGAATGTATTCCGGAATTTCCTCTAACGAAATTTCTCGTGTAATGTCTTTTTTTAATAAGAATGCAATTTCAGGTTCAGCTCTCGGATGAATAAACTTCTCCATTGGAAGTTCTTCACCTGATGTGTAGAGCATCTCGTCGGTTAGTCGGCCCCAAATCATATCGTGAACACCCATTTGTTCCATTTTAGCAAAGCTGGTGAACCCCAATTTTAAACCCACAAAATTCTCTCCTCTTTTATACCGCTCTTCCAATGAAAGTCGCTGTATCTCGTATGCTTCTTCTTCGGTAAAAGTGTTGCTCAGACTGATTTGAGTGGTGGCTTTTGCGTTTTTAGCAGCGGTATCTAATTGCACTGCAATGCTTGAATGATTCATCGCTGCAATGATACATACTTTACCTCTTTTAAGAAAAGTTTATCGAAGGCATTAACATTTTATCAAAGGTGGTAGTACAGTTGCTTACGAATCTTACTTTTGCAGCCATGAGTTTATTGGTAATAGGAAGCGTGGCATTTGATGCTATTGAAACTCCTTTCGGAAAAACAGATAAGATTATTGGTGGTGCGGCAACATACATCACTTTGTCGAGTAGCTACTTTGCAGATCAAGTAAATTTAGTTGCTGTAGTGGGAGGTGATTTTCCTAAAAATGATATCGCTTTATTAGAAGAACACGGTATTAATACCGAAGGACTTCAAATAAAAGAAGATGAGAAGTCATTTTTTTGGAGTGGTAAATACCACAACGATATGAATAGCCGAGATACCTTGATTACCGAATTAAATGTGTTGGAAAACTTTGATCCAATCATTCCAGAATCGTACCAAGGAAGTGATTATGTAATGTTAGGTAACCTTGCTCCTGATGTGCAACGTAAGGTTATTGAAAGAATGAAGGTGAAGCCAAAGCTAATAGCATTGGATACCATGAATTTTTGGATGGACATTGCTCGTGAAGAATTAGATAAAACAATCGCAATGGTGGATGTGCTGATCATTAATGATGAAGAAGCTCGTCAACTAAGTGGAGAATATGCTCTAGTAACAGCGGCTAAGAAAATCATGGCTATGGGTCCAAAATACCTGATTATTAAAAAAGG
>CBDUEX010000206.1:0-4245 GCA_965366305.1 uncultured Bacteroidia bacterium
TTACAATATGCAGTTTCGCTCAGGAGCATTGGAGGAGTCTTCCAGCTGCACCTAATCAATTTTGCTGTGATCAAGGAATTGATTCAATGAAATACCAGTATAAATTAGACTCTTCAAGGCTACTGCTTTCTACAGACACTGGGAAGAGTTTTTCAACCTTACCAACACCAATCACCATATGGCCTGATCAGTTTAAAATATTGAACGACTCCACCCTTTTTGTATTCAACCATTGGGATACTCTGCACTATTCTACAAACTTTGGGCAAACTTGGAAACTCGCTACTCCAAATTCTAAAGGCAAAATTTCAATTGCCAATAACAAGGCCTTTATCTTGGCAGAAAATACAAATGAATCTATTTCCTTCTATGAGTTCATTCCAGAAATTGATAGCTTTGTTCATTTAGGAAATAACAATAACTATCTGTATAAGGATATTCTAACCTTTTATCCTAAGAGTGAAAAAAATATTCTAATTCACACTCGAGAATCACTATACCGTACCATGAATGGAGGGGCTACAATTGTTAAAGTTCTCGATTATTCTCATCCTCCTTCCATGTCAATTACCCCTGTTTTTTTCTTTCAAAACAACGTTACAGGCGTAGTAGCTTATGCTTATACAAATTATTACAAAACAACCAATGGAGGAGAATCCTGGATCAAACTAAAAAGTAGCGACGAAACACTAGCAACTTCACATAGAAATAGATTTGTAACACACAAGGATAAAATATTTGTTGTGTCAAGCACTTTATATGGCAGTTATCCGCATACAGTAGTTGCTGAAAAAATAATGTACATAGAAAATGATAGCGTTATACTAGATACCGTATTTGGTGGCAAGTCACTTACCAGTTTTAGATACTTCAAATCGATAAATGGGATTTTATATGCGGGCAATTATGATAACAAACTCTATTATAAGTCTGATGTTAAACTTGTCGGAAATCAACATTTAAGTCAAAAGAGACTTAAGATTTACCCCAATCCATCATCAGGAAAATTCATTATAGAATTACCCCCTATGGACTTAAAACACCTCAAAATAGAGACATTGAATTCACTTGGACAAACACCCCTTTTTGAAAAGAAAATATCAGGAAACACATTAGAATTAGAACTTGATAGTTCAGGTATCTATTTCATACGCATTTTTGAAAAAAACGACTTGATTTATAGCGGTAAATTATTGGTAGAGTAGACTTTCTTTTTCATCTAATATCTTTCTTTTTACAAGCACGAGGAATTGAATGCCACAATGCAGGTGGATGGATGGGTTTGAACTACGATGTTAGCCAGAATTCATAAGAATCCGATTCTACATAAAATAGTATCTTTGGGGTAGTTGCCAACTATCCCATTTCATAAAAATCTTTCCTCGAGTGAGTTAAAAGAAGAGATCACGTATCACCGTTTAAAATCTTCCAACGACTACGATACTTCCATACCCCACCGGCATGGTTACTATGAAATTTTCTTTTTTGAAGAAGGAAGTGGCTCCCATTTAATCGATTATCAGCGTGTTGAAATACTAAGGTTATCTGTGCATATTGTATGCCCCGGACAAGTACATCAGTTGCAATTACAAAACATAGCTAAAGGATGTTTTTTAACTTTTAGTGAAGCATTTTTATCAGAGCATTTGTCCAGTCAGCAACTTCAAAAATTCTCATACCTTCAAGCCTACAGTGAGCCTACTGTTTTGCAATCCAACAAGCAGGAGTTTCAAGAATACCTCAATTTTAGTTCACAAATAGAAGAATCTAACGAACCCAGTTTGGCGTGTGCATGGCTCAATCTTTTGTTGCATAAACTCAAATTAGCATTTGAAGAGAAATCAGAATTTTACCGACGATCAGCCAAAGACCTTGAACTTATCCGATTTAAAGAACTGTTAGAGCGACATTTTACGGAAGAACATCTTCCACGTTTTTACGCCAACCAACTATCCATATCCGAAAAAAGCCTCAATCTTAAAATCAAGGAAGTATATAATATTACTGCAACGGAAGCGATTGTAAGCAGAATACTATTGGAAGCGAAACGATTGCTTCTCAATAGCAGGTTATCTATTAAAGAAATCTCCTACGATTTAGGATTCAGCGACCCGGCGTATTTCTCTCGATTCATTAAAAAACATACTTCGCTAAGCCCTAAAGAACTGCGAGATGACATATAGTACATGTATAAAGGTAAATTGTACAAGAATACTAGCTCCTTCAAAACCAACTTTGTAATATGAAAAATTATATCACCATTGTCATCCTTCTTATTACTTCAAGTGCTTTTGCACAAAGTTGGAAAAACTTAGCATTTGATATTACTCAATTTCAAGAAAACTACTACGACCTTTATTTCCATAGTGAGACAAACGGTCATATGGTAGGTGATAACTGGAGCTATTTACAAACTACAGATGAAGGTAGAACCTGGACAAAAAAATTCATCGCCACATTAAGAGACAGCGTATTTAAGCGGGTGATTTTTCTAAATGATTCTGTTGGTTTTATTGAAGGTGAAAGTTGGTCTTATAAAACCAGAGATGGAGGTACAACCTGGGAAAGAATACACTTGGGGGAATACATTAACAAAATAGGAATTTGGGAAGACCAAGTATATATTTATGGTGATGCGGGTTTTGGAAGTTTATATTTCTCAAGATACTATGAGGCAAATGATTCGTTTGATTACAACAATGGACTTTGGTCTATTTATGACTTAACCAATCTCGTTTACATTGGCGATAGCAACCTATTTATTAGTAAAGATTCTGGTAATATCTATAAGTCAACTGATTTGGGAAAGACAGTTAAATTGGTGTTTGATAATCAAATTTCAAATACAGAAATTAAGCATTTCTATGCAATGAATAAAGATACCCTTTTTGCAAGTATTGGATCTACTAATCAAAACAGTTCGTTCAATTTAATTAGTTCTCATGATGGCGGTGAAACTTGGATAGAAGCACCCAATGCCTTTTTCTCACCAGAAGGAACTCGATTTGAAACATATAACGGGAAAGCATATTTTACCAACTTCTATACCGGCAGTTTTTTCAGTCAAGCCAATGTTTACTTTTACGATACTTTAGGATGGGTTCCTGATACCACGATGCCGTATAGCGATCCCACACGAACAATCTTCTTAGGAACAAACAAAAAATCGTTGTATACCGGAATTGGTGGAGAGTTCTCAAATGACGGATTTTACATTTTGTATAAGTCTCCCATCAGCTTAGGAATTCGAAATCAAAACCAACTCAATTTGAAAGTATATCCCAATCCATCATCTGCTAAGTTTACGGTTGAAATGCCATTCAATAATTTAAAGGATATAACAATTGAGGTTATCAATTCTTTAGGTCAAGACACTCGTTATAATCATAAAGTAACGGGGAACATCTTGGAACTAGAAATCATGCAACCAGGGATTCATTTCTTAAGAATTCGTTCTGATAATGAGCTAATTGCAACGAAAAAACTTCTCGTAGAATAGGCTATTTTTTTCGTTCCAAACCTTTGGTCATTCCTGTAATCAAGACCACTAAAGCCAAAGATGAACATCCAATAAGTAAGAGGTAATCTACCATCGGAAATCGAAGTAACTTAAATGCAATAGCTAAAGCACAAATTGCAAGTACAATAATTGAAGCCGGTTTCAGTTTAGGAACCGTTGTTTTATCCAAATAGTCTGGAATAAAGAGGTGAAATGACACATAGGTAAACATAATGACTAACCCAATGGTATTTGCAACCATTACAGGCAAATCGAAATTAAAGTTACCTAACAATACAACAAGCACCAATATAACGAGCGGATAAATCATCCGGTTGTCTTTCTCCTTTACCAATAAGGAATAACCAATATAAGTGGCAATGTGCATCCAAAAACCTCCCCATAAAAGCACTTTACTTCCTTCCCACATCATAATTCGAAAGAGGTAAGCAATTATTAAAATTGCTAAGGTTGAATAAATAAGTGTGATGAGGTATTTTTTCATTAATTGAGTTTCTGAGTCAGGTCTATTGCTTCTTTTCTTGGATTAGCTTTTTCATAAATAATGGCATTTACAAAATCCAGAATAGGCATGTCTATTTTATAATCTTGATTAAGTTTATAAATACTTTCTGTGGCATAATACCCTTCTGCAACCATTTCCATTTCCATTAACGCCGATTGAACCGAATATCCCTTTCCTAACATTGATCCCAAGGTTCTGTTTCTACTGTATTGCGAGTATG
>CBDUEX010000207.1:0-4243 GCA_965366305.1 uncultured Bacteroidia bacterium
GTAAATCGTATAAGATTTTATTGAATCCCAACCAATATAAGGGCTCCAAGTAACTTTGTTATGGTTTCGAGCACCAACAGCTTTTGTTTCAATGGTGCAATGCTTGAAATGAGTGAAGGTATCTGAGATGAGATTGCAAGTGTTTTTCACTTCCACCTTGTAGCAATAGCTTGTACTCAGTGTATTATTAAATCGATCCAAGTACGAAGTACTTAACTTATCGCCAACCTCTTTAATTTGCTTGAATCCATTCTGGGTTTCTTTATAGATTACATACGATTTAAAGTCAGTCATTAACGACTCCTTGTAATCTATTTGCACTGTTTCATTGTCATTAACAGTTACTCTTAGCATCTCAAGATCCAATGGAGGAACGGTATCTCCAATTATTACCGTGGAGCCAACAAGCGTGTCTCTACATCCCAAGATGTTCTCTTGAATTAATTGTATGGTCACTGGTCCTAAATAGGTAGCAAAAAAGGAAGGTTCTAAATCAGTATATTTTTGTCCGTCGATGAGCCACTCTGTAAATACTATCGTGGTATCACTTAGTGTGTTGTTTTTAAGTTGAACAAAAGTTCCAACGCAATTACTTTCATTTTTAGATGAGAAATCCGACTCCAACTGATTTAATTTCAGTGTTTTAACAATTTTGTTAGAGCAGCCATTTTCAGAGGTGATAATTAGTTCAACCACTGGAGCAATAATGTCTTTAAAGGTATAGCTTACATCTTTTCCATAAAGCGTATCGTTTTGATCTCCCTTCATCACCCACATAAAGGTTTCAGGTGTTAAGCCGTTTTGATTTACTCCGTAGAATGATACGGGATAATTGACACATGTGCCTACATAATTAAATTCTGGATCAGGATATGGGTCAACATAAATGGTGTCAATAGGAGGGAGCGTATAAGAACAACCAAATGTATCGCTCAGTATCAGTAACGGGATAAATCTTCCAGGAATATTGTAGGTATGAGACAGACTATCTGTATTTTCAATAACATTTCCATCGCCCATGTCCCATTCATAAAAGTTGGTTTGACTGGTTTTACTTTTAAAGTTAACTGTTAAGGGAACACAACCTCGCTTCTTATCGAAAGTATATTCTCCTTCAGGACCATTTACAATCACAAATTCAGGATAAATTAACGAGTCTTTGCATCCCCACTCATCTTCGATAAACAGCTTAACGGTAAACTTACCTGCTTTTAAATACAGCTTTGATGGATTTTCTTCGATAGAGGTAGTTCCATCACCAAACTCCCAATAGAATGATTTTATAAATCGTCCTGGAGCTGTGCTTTTGTTTTTAAACTGCACAAATAATGGGGGACAATCCGTATCGAGACTATCAGCATCGAAGTCTGCAAAGAGCTTCTCATGCTCAATATCCAATGTCTTGGTATAACGAGACTCACAGCCATTTGCCTCTTTTACTTTTAGAGTTACAACATAAATCCCTGAAGTTGGATAAGTAACACTTGCAATTCTTGCAGTACTGGTATCACCGTTACCTAAATCCCAATCATACGTAAAATCATCTGCGTCATATCCGGGAACTTCAGCATTGAAAATATACTTCGTTCCGCTACAATCTTTAAATCTTCGAGTTCGAATATGAGCAGTATTTGGTCCTTCTACTTTAACAGAAAACGTTTGAAAACCTACACAACCGTTTGAATCAACTCCAACTAGTTTTATTTCTTTGAATCCAGTTGTGTCGGCACCAGGATTGAATAACGAATCATAAATTTCACCTATGGATGTCACAAGCACTTTTTTTCCTTCATATTCCCAATACAGCGAATCATAGTCTGCTGGATTTGAATTACAAGTGAGGGTAACTGGGAGGGGCGGACAAGTAGCGTTGTACGATACTTCTCCATCTACAGTAGGTCCCGTAACTTTTACTTTTTGTATAAATGATTCTGAGCAGCCTGTGGTTATCTGCATTACAGTTAGCTTAACCTCGTATTCTCCTGGATTCGGAAATTGAACAAATCCTTTGGTTCCATCGTAAAACTTGCCTAAGATAGTCCAGGTATAATCACAGTCTTTATAATAATCTGCATCAAAGAGAATATTTGCCGGAGCACAGGGATCTCCTTCATAGGTAAACTTCGCTTCAAAAAAGTCAGGAAACCCAATATTCACAGTTGCTACATCGGTACATCCTGTTCTTGAATTAAACGCTTGTAAGGTAAGTCCAGATTTACCGTGGGTATCTCTATAAATAGTAATCGAGTCGGAATTAGATGTGTAATAGGGTTTGTTTTCAGATAGAATGTGCCAAATTATACTGTCGTAGCCCTTGGAGATATTATAAAAAGTAACTTCATCAAATTTACATGGATCATGAAAGAGCTCTTCTATCATGGCCAGTGGCGGATCGATGTAATACTGTTCTTTCTTTGATATCGTATCTGCACAACCATTATGCTCAGTTATTAGTGATATGCCATACCAACCAGAATCGTGTTTTAAGGTATGTTCTCCGTCCCAATGCAAACACGTGTCTTGCTCTTTCATTGTATCACCAGCATAAAAATACCAGGTGAGACTATCAATATCAGGCGGTTGATTTGTAAGATTGATTACTTCTATTGCTTCTTGATTGCACAAGGTGTCTTGGTCAAAACTAAAATCGGGATTGGATTTCATACCTACTTCAATGGTAACGGTGGCAACTTCGGTGCATCCCTCGTTAGTGGTAAGTCTCAATTGGACTTCAAAAACTCCTGTATCCGAGAACGTATAAATAGAAGAATCTGCCATCGTTCTATTAACAGCAGAACCATCCCCATAATTCCAAACTTTAGAAACGATAGTTTTAGGGGTTTCTGTGATATCGTAGAAAGTAACTGTTAGTGGTGCACAGCCTTTATATTTATCTGCTTTCAGTTTTACTTTGATAGGTTCTACGATAACATTGATTTCCTTTATATCAGTACACTCATAGGCATTTTTTGCAATTAGTTTATACTTATAAGTGCCATACGCATCGTAGGTATACGTCATAAAATTGAAAGAGCCCAATTCTTTTTCTCCAGCAACCCATTGCAACGAAGTATAGTTTTTACTGGTATTGGTTGTAATTATTGTAAATGGTTTTTTGCAACTAATGGTATCATTGAAAGTAAAATCTGCAGTTGGTGGCTCAATCACAGATATGTAGTTTTTCTTAACGATATTGTCTTTACAGTTGGCACTTTCCTCTACGTAAAGTGTTACATCGTATGTACCTACGCTTGTATAGGTATGTTTTACATTGTATCCGTTTGCGGTAGTGCCATCACCAAAATCCCAGCTAGAAATCAAGCCAGTCGGCCATGTTTTGTTTGTAAACGTAACCTCTGTAGGGTTGCAAATATTCTGTTTACTTACGGTAAAATCAGGTTGAATATTGCCTATGCTTACATAGTTCGTTTTAATCTTAGCTTCTTTACATCCATCTGGTGTTGTAATAGTGAGAGTAACCGTAAAGTTGCCTTTAGAGCGATACGTATGTTGTGGGTTTTTTGCGGTGCTGGTATTCCCGTCACCAAAATTCCATAAGTACGTGTCACCCGTTTGAGTAAAACTGGAATTATCGAAAAAGTCTACCGTAAAAGGGGTGTCACATGAAAAACGGCTACTGGATTTAAACTCTGTATATGGCGTTCGAAGAACGGTAACGTAATTGGTCTTGATTTCTTCCGACTGACAGTTATTGTGATCTGTAACCAGCAGTGATACGTTGAACTTACCATGAGTTTCATAAGTATGCTTTTGACTCTTACCTGCATTGGTATTACCATCGCCAAAATCCCAAAGAAAATTCTTAATGTTGGTATCACCTTTCACAGTAAGATCAGTGTAGTCTGTTTCAAAGGGTCTGCAACCCAATAAAGGAGTTGCTGAAAATGCTGCTAAAGGATTTTTGAAAACCGTGATATATTTTGAAACAGTAGCGGTTGATTTTGTTCCGGAAGAATTGGTGACAGTTAAACTAACTGTATAATTCCCCGGCAAATAATAAATAGCTTGAGGATTTTCTTTGGTGGAAACGTTTCCATTACCAAACGACCATAAGTACCTGAGGTTTGTTCCAACACTTTGATTTTTAAATTGAATGGTAACAGGTGAACAGCCTTTAGTTGTATCTGAAGTGAATTTTGCTGTTACTTGAGCATGCCCTTGTATTGCAACAAACGTAAGTGAGAACAACAATATGTACTGAAGCAATTGCTTCAGTACATAT
>CBDUEX010000208.1:0-4221 GCA_965366305.1 uncultured Bacteroidia bacterium
TGGGGAATTGCGAACTCCAACCTGCCCTCTCACTCCAACACTAACAGCTTTCCCCTTGTCAGAAAATGCGAAATCTTGAGAGTGACAACTCCCACAGGAAATGGTACTGTCTATAGACAATATTGGGTCGAAAAAAAGCTTCTTACCCAAAGCAACACCTTCTTTGGATAGAACGTTGTTTTCATTTTGGTAAACCCTTTCAGGAAAATGGTTAGGAGGAGTAAAGTAATCATTTGTCGTTTCTATAAGGGGGTCTTGTTTACATGAAAAAAAAGAAAAGAGCAAAACACCCCAAATAATAAAATTGAAGATGTTTCGCTCTATGTCTCTAGTGCTAGTCAATACTGTCAAAAGCAGTAAATCCAAACATGTCTTTAGCCATCATTGTTGCAGTATCACCTGGCATATGAATTTTATCGCTCATATTGCTAAGTGTGCCAGCAGTATGCCAAGCCCTCGCTGGATTCACGATAACTTTAACTGTATGTGTTTCAGTAGGTGAAACATTGAGATTAGTTGTCCCAAATGCAAATTCTTTGTTCGTTACAACATTGTTTGGGTCTGTGTAGCCTCCTAAATGAAATCTAAATGTACCATCGTCTGCCTGCGGTGAATTGCCTTCAAGCTTAATCATAATGTACCCACTATTCCAGCTCCAGAACATACTGTTTAGAACGGATAAAGCTCCTTCTTGTGCTCCAGAAAAGTTTCGAACACTGTCCACTCCGTGGGTAAAGCGTAAAGATTTATAATTTCCTTCTGGGACATTTAAAATAGACAAAGTATTGCCATTAGATTCACTTAAATCTACTAAATAGTAGCTTTCATCTTCTGCCCACCAGGTCCCGTCTTCCTTTTGAAGTTGAACATTTGAGATATAATATTTAAGTTTAGTGAACTCCATAGAATCAAGTGTCTTTGGATGAAGCATCATTTGATTCAACTCAAAAGGGACACTTGCCATTCCCCAAATATGATTGAATTCTATGTCGAATGTGCCAGTTTTTGCTTCAGCGATTGGATCATCATCTTTGTCTTTGCAAGACGAGATCAGTGAGATTGAAGCAATAAGAACGAGTATTGATAATAATTTAATTTTTTGCATGATTTTTAAAAATGTTTAATTGTTTTAATTCTGTAAGTTGTAGTAGTATGGTAAGAAGATTAAAAATAAATTAGACAGTTTCAGGGGGGTGGTCTATGTCCTTTGGATGGATAATCAAAAGGCAGTTGCCGGGCGTTGTAAACATGAGAGAGTTCTCATTTATGCATAAATCACTTGAAGCCACAGATTGTAAAAAGAGTGGTGTAAAATTAAAATTAATGGATACAGTTTGTTCTTGTTCGGTATCGAGATTTTGAATGCTTAGCTCCGAAGAAAGATGGCACATACCATTACATTCACTGTCTTTTACATCCTTGTTCTCGCACAAAACATTGGCGTAGTAATCAAACTGAATCGCATAATTGGCCAAATGCCCTGCTGTTATAAGTAGGTTTATACTTATGGCCGTCAACAATGATATAGAGTAGAATAACTTCAATTTGTTCACTCCAAAGATACCTCCTTGCTAACAAAAGTTGCGTAACGTAGGTAACTTTAGAACGAAACTAGATTAAGCTAATAAGCCTTGGCAAATAGTACTCTTTCCTTACTTGGCTTTCCAGAATACACGCATTTCCCTTCTTCTTGTTTGTTGTCAAAAGGAATGCACCGAATCGTAGCTTTAGTAAGTTCTTTAATCTTGTCTTCCGTTTCAGCGGTACCATCCCAATGAGCGGAAATAAACCCAGTTTTGTTTTCAAGAACATCTTTAAACTCATCCCACGTATTTACGTTCGTGATATGATTATCTCTAAAGTTTAATGCATTAAGATAAATCTCTTTCTGCATTGCTTCTAACAGATGTTCAATCTTGTTTTCAATATCGGTAAGGTTAAGCACTTGTTTTTCTTTCGTATCTCTTCGAGCAACCTCAACAGTTCCATTTTCTAAATCTCTTGGTCCAATCGCTATACGAACGGGTACTCCCTTGAGTTCCCATTCTGCAAATTTAAATCCAGGCTTATGAGTATCTCTATTGTCAAATTTCACGCTAATTCCACGTGATCTTAAGTTCTTAATAATTGGGTCGATGCGTTCTGTTATTGTATCTAATTGCTCCAAACCTCGGTAAATAGGAACAATTACTACCTGAATTGGTGCAAGATTTGGAGGCAATACAAGCCCTTCGTCATCACTATGAGTCATTATTAAAGCACCCATTAAACGTGTACTTACTCCCCAACTTGTTGCCCATACATATTCTTGTTTGCCCTCTTTAGTGGTGTATTTAACATCAAATGCTTTAGCAAAATTTTGCCCAAGAAAATGCGAAGTTCCCATTTGTAGGGCTTTCCCATCTTGCATCAATCCTTCAATACATAAAGTGTCATCTGCCCCGGCAAATCGTTCACTTTCAGTTTTGGAGCCTTTTATAGTAGGAATGGCAAGAACAGTTTCGGCAAATTCAGCATATACCTCAAGCATTTGTCTTGTTTCATCTTTGGCCTCTTGTTTTGTAGCATGTGCAGTATGCCCTTCTTGCCATAAAAACTCGGCAGTTCTAAGAAATAATCGTGTTCTCATTTCCCAGCGTACCACATTTGCCCATTGATTTACTAAAATTGGTAGATCGCGATAACTTTGAATCCACCCTTTATATGTATTCCAGATAATCGCTTCACTTGTAGGTCTAACAATTAATTCTTCCTCCAACTTTGCTTTGGGATCTACTCGTAATTTACCAGGATTATCTGGATCACTTTCTAATCGGTAATGGGTAACAACTGCACATTCTTTTGCGAAACCTTCCGCATTTTTTTCTTCAGCTTCAAATAAGCTTTTAGGCACAAACAATGGGAAGTAAGCATTTTCATGGCCTGTTTCTTTAAATCTGCGATCGAGCTCTTGTTGCATTTTTTCCCATATAGCATAACCATATGGCTTTATAACCATGCAACCTCTAACCGAACTGTGTTGAGCTAAATCTGCATCTTCAACTAGATTATTGTACCATTTTGAATAGTCTTGTTCACGTGTTACCTT
This sequence comes from uncultured Bacteroidia bacterium, assembly GCA_965366305.1. GTDB lineage: Bacteria > Bacteroidota > Bacteroidia > NS11-12g > UBA9320 > UBA9320. Next base: position 3,089 of record CBDUEX010000208.1, read on the forward strand.
CTCGAATGCCATGGATGTATTATTTTTGGTATGCTATTTGAAATTTATTAAGTGGCAGCAAAATTAAGCTGTTAAGTTGAATTAAAATTTTGGCACCATGAAATTATATTATTATTTATCACTATCCCTAGTATTCCTTGCAAGTTGCACTTCGCAAAGACTAACGACCACCTCCCCAGATGACGTCTATTACACACCTGACGACGACATCGTTGTTGTACAAAATGCACCACAACCAGCTCCTGAAAAATATACACCTCGCGTAAATGAAGAAAACATTGTAAGCAATGTTGAACCAGTTGAAAACTCAGAGGCATACACTACAGATGACTATGCAAATGTGGAAGATGATGAATTGAGATCAGACTATGAACAATCAATAAGAAGATTTAGAGGAGATGATTTTGAGTATTCATATGAAAATGGATACAGTAATGGTTATCAAGATGGATACAACGATAACAATTGGGGTTCGAGAAATTATTACAGCAATAATTATTATAGATACAATAACTTCAATTATGATCCATGGTTCTATGGTAACTATGGCTATTCAAATAGATGGTATAGACCTCGTGGAGGTTGGAACGTTGGATGGAATTCAAGAGGAGGCTGGTATGGCGGTTATTCTTGGGGCTATCCTTCTTATGGTTGGGGCAATTGTTATACTCCATTTTATGGGTATAATTCTTGGTATGCACCTCGCTACTATGGTGGCTATTATGGTGGTGGTTTCTATGGCGGACATAATCATGGCTTCTATGGCAACAACTATTATGGCGGAGGCTATTACGGCGGAGGCTACTATGGAAACAGAGGTTTCTCTAATGGCGGAAACTCCAACGGCGGCAATAATAATGGCGGATATATAGGCTCAGCAAGATATAATAAAGCGAAAAACAGCCCAAGACAAAGAATCGGCGGCAATACTACAGGAAGCAACATTAACGGTACTACACCTACAAGAAGTCCAGGAGGGCAAAATACTGTTCGAAATAGTCCAACTTCTGTAAAGTCTGGTGAAGTAAGAGAAACACTAAATGATAATAATGGAGGCATAACAGGTAAGTCTACGATAAATAATAGAAAGCCTACTTCAGTTAATACAAATGGGGATCAACGTGCAACAATTT
>CBDUEX010000209.1:0-4217 GCA_965366305.1 uncultured Bacteroidia bacterium
AGAAAAAGCGGAGGCCATTATAGAAATGGATGCTCATATTCCTATAGAATCCTTTCAAGAGGCATTGAAGAATGATGGTGGACGATACAGTATATTCAACCCAGGAGAACATCATCACCCAACTGAGCCAAAGGAAACTTTAAAGCCAGAAGGAATGGGTAATGGAACGTTTTACTGCCCGATGCATTGCGAAGGTGACAAAACCTACAATAAAGCCGGAGACTGCCCAGTGTGCGGCATGGATTTAGTAGAAGAACAAAATTTAAGCTCAGCATCTACAGAACAATGGACATGTCCTATGCATCCAGAAGTGATAAAAGAGGAGGAAGGTTCTTGCCCTATATGTGGAATGGACCTAGTTCTAAAACAACCCGATATTTCTTCTGAAGAAAAAACATATAAAAAACTGTTGAGGAAGTTCAAGATTGCCGTAGCATTTACGCTGCCAATTTTCTTAATAGCAATGAGTGAAATGATTCCGAATAACCCACTGTATAATCTGCTGGATCAAAAAACGTGGAATTGGATACAGTTTGCACTCTCTATACCTGTGGTGTTTTATGCCACATGGATGTTCTTTGAACGAGCATATAACAGCATACGAACATGGAATCTCAATATGTTTACCCTTATAGGCATTGGGGCAAGTGTTGCTTGGCTGTTTAGTGTTTTTGGGATGTTATTTCCCGATTTTTTTCCCGACCAATTCAAAACAGAGTTTGGGGCTGTACATGTTTATTTTGAAGCTGCAACTGTGATATTAACCCTGGTGCTCCTGGGCCAATTGCTAGAAGCACGTGCTCATAGCAAAACGAATTCAGCCGTTAAAGAGTTGTTGAAGCTAGCTCCTAACAAGGCTATTCGAGTGGTCAATGGACAAGAGGAGGTTGTAAGTATTGACCAAATAAAGCTGGGAGACATTTTAAAAGTGAAGCCAGGCGATAAAATTCCAGTGGATGGAAAAATTACCAAGGGAGAATCCAATATTGATGAATCTATGATTACCGGAGAGCCTATGCCGGTGCATAAAATAGAAAATTCGAAGGTGAGCAGTGGAACCATAAATGGCAATCAATCCTTTTTAATGAAGGCCGAGAAAGTGGGGAACGACACCTTGCTCGCTCAAATAATTAAAATGGTTAATGATGCGAGTAGAAGTAGAGCCCCAATTCAAAAGTTGGCAGATACAATTTCGGGATATTTTGTACCTGTAGTGGTAATCATTTCCATAATAACCTTCATCATTTGGGCAATATGGGGTCCAGAACCAGCTTATGTTTATGCTTTTGTAAATGCAATAGCGGTATTGATTATCGCTTGTCCATGTGCATTGGGATTGGCAACGCCTATGTCGGTAATGGTTGGAGTTGGGAAAGGTGCACAAAATGGTGTGCTTATAAAAAATGCAGAGGCACTCGAAAAAATGAATGTCGTTGATACATTGATTGTAGATAAAACAGGAACCATTACCGAAGGGAAGCCTACGGTACAAAAGGTAACTTCATTTGATGATAAATGGAGCGAAAGTGATATTCTTCAGTTCATCGTTTCATTAAACAGCAACAGTGAGCATCCGCTTGCTCAAGCAACGGTAAACTTTGGAAGAAAAGAAGAAGTAGAAGTGCTGGAAGCTCATAATTTTAATGCGGTAACGGGTAAAGGTGTCAATGGAGATGTTAAAGGTAGAAAGGTGAGTTTAGGAAATGTAAAAATGATGGAATTTGCTGGAGCTGATATAGCTCCAACTATGCACGATACGGCACAAACCTATCAGAAACAAGGTAAAACGGTGTCGTATTTGGCCATAGATAACAAGGTAGCTGGGTGTGTTGTAATTGAAGATAAAATTAAAGCAACCAGTGCTAAAGCCATCAAAGAATTACAGGAAAACGGGGTGGAAGTGTTTATGCTAACTGGAGATAATAGTGATACAGCTCAAGCAGTTGCTACCGAATTAAACTTAACTGGTTTTAAAGCAAGCATGCTGCCCGAAGACAAGCTGAAAGAAGTACAAAGGCTTCAAGAGCTAGGAAAAGTAGTGGCAATGGCCGGTGATGGTATTAACGATGCTCCTGCTCTCGCAAAAAGTGATGTGGGAATTGCCATGGGCACAGGTACCGATGTTGCCATTGAAAGTGCTATGATTACGTTAATAAAAGGCGATTTGAATGGAATTGTAAAAGCTCGAAACCTCAGCAAAGGGGTTATGAAAAATATTAAACAAAACCTATTTTTTGCACTTGTATATAATACCTTGGGAGTTCCAATTGCCGCAGGTGTGCTTTTCCCATTTTTTGGAATCTTACTTTCTCCAATGATAGCGGCATTGGCCATGAGCTTTAGTTCTGTGTCTGTAATTGCAAACGCATTAAGATTAAAAAATATTGAAATTTAAAGAACCAGCATGAAAAGGAGTTACAGTTTTCTAATAATATTCATCTTGTTTGCAAATTTGGCATTTGCTCAAGAAGCGTTGGATTTTACCATTACCGATACCAAGGGTGAAACATGGAATTTGTTTGATGAATTAGCCAAAGGTAAAACTGTTGTGTTGGATTTCTTTTTTGTAAATTGTACTCCATGTCAAGAATTAACTCCTGCAATGGCTCAACTTTATTCTGAATACTATAAAGATTCGTTACTTATACTTGGTTTAAGCGACAGAGACGTCGATGATAAAGTACAAGCTTTTGAAACGGAGTTTGGCGTCAATTATCCTTCTGCTGGCATAGATGGAGGAGGAGATACCGTTACCAACTTATACCGCAGTTGGTTTTCGTTTGTAGGTTGGCCTACCTACGCAGTTGTTTGTCCAAACCGACAGATTCAATGGAATTTGCAGCGAGATACTAATTTTATAGAAGTACGTCAGGAAATAACCAAGTGTAAAGGAACAGTGACAACCAGTCAAGTTTCAACGGAAGATTTAAAGGTGTACCCTAACCCAATAGCCTCTAACAGTACTTTGGTGCTTGCTATTGAAAACAACAACCCATATAATGTTCGACTGCTTTCACTAACAGGACAAGTGATTGTAGAAGAGAAGTCAAGTAGAACAAGAATACTTAAAATTCCACCATGTAGTAATGGTGTTTATCAATTAGAGGTTATTCAAAGTAACCTTGTTTATCAATCTAAAATCATCATTAATAATGAATAATATGAAGAAAATACTCGCATTAATTTTACTCTTTCCTTCCATGTGTTTTGCTCAAATAGAACTCGATTGGTCGGAACAACTAATTGTAAACGACGATATTTCACTTGGGTTTACAAGACCCAAAGTTGTTTTTACCACCAATGATGTTCCAGTGATTATGTGGAGCAAAAAAACAAATAGAGAAGTATATGTTTCTCGTTGGAACGGTACATCGTTTGGTACTCCAACAAAAGTAACTCCCGATGGGCTTAATGCGTTTGCACAAGATTGGGCTGCTCCAGATATGGCAGCGTTTGGAAACAAGGTGGTTGTGGCTTTTGCAGCGGTACCAGAACAAACTGGATTAATTTACACGGTAACTTCGCTAGACGGTGGTCTTACTTTTTCAGATACTGTGAGAGTTTCCGATGACCCTGTTACTCGTTTTCCAGCAGTTACTGTAGCGCCAGATTTAAGTGTATCAGTCGCCTTTATGGAATTTGAACCAGGCTACTTAGAACCTCATTATGCTGTTTCTACATCGCCAGATGGATTGCAACCTTATTCTGGTTCAGTGAAAGCAACTGGGCCAGCTCCGGGTGAAGCTTGTGATTGTTGCCCTGCTAACATTATTACAAATGGTAATAAATACGTTTTGTTTTTTAGAAATAACGACAATAATTTAAGAGACATATGGGCATCAGTTTCTACCGATAATGGTCAAACATTTCCAACTGTAGAAGAAATAGATACAACCAATTGGATGATAGGTGCATGTCCATCTTCAGGTCCTTCTGGATTTATGACCGACGATAGTTTGTACTATACTTGGATGAGCGGTGCTACGGGCAATACAAGGGTAATGGTAGCATCTGCAAGTGCTTCAGACCTTAGCATTGGCCAACATTATATGATGACGTCAAATTTGGCTTCTAATGCGTCACAAAACTTTCCCATCATTGCAGGATATCGAAATAATACAGGCATTGCTTGGGAACAGATACAATCTGGAGTTTCCAATATAATGTTTGCAGTAAGCGATGCTGGAATTCCAAATCAATCTCGAGATTCAATTTAT
>CBDUEX010000210.1:0-4216 GCA_965366305.1 uncultured Bacteroidia bacterium
GTTTGTGCCTAGTGTGCCTCCGTTTTTTGTAAAAATGGATCGAACAGCTGCAACAGTTCGATTGAGATTATCTGTTGTTGCTTCTACAAAGATTGCAACGCCATGAGGAGCATATCCTTCGTAAGTTAGTGTTTGTAGATTAGCTGCTTCTTCACCTGAACCTTTTTTAATAGCTCGTTCCATGGTGTCTTTATTCATGTTGGCACCTTTGGCATTTTGAATAGCTAATCGCAATTGAGGATTGATATCAGGATCGGGTCCTCCGTCTCTAGCAGCAATGGTAATTTCTTTGATTATTCGAGTCCAGACTTTGGCTCGTTTTTTGTCTTGTGCAGCTTTCCTATGCTTAATATTTGCCCATTTACTATGTCCTGCCATTTCGAATAATCCTTTGGTTTCGCAAATTAAGTGAATTGCAATAAAAAAGCCGACTGCAATGCAGCCGGCTTTATATTTTTTTTGTTAATACGAATTAGTGAGCGATACTAATTTTTGAAGTACTTACATTTTCTCCATTTGTAACCTTAACGATATACATTCCGTTTGGAACAGCATTTACATCGATTACATAGTGGTTGTTTGTGATAGAAGAACTTAGGTTTTCAGATAAAATAGTTTTTCCAGCTAAATCTAATAGCTCAATTTTTACATCAGCAAATTGTGTTAAAAGTAACTTAACATTTAACTCGTCAGTTGCAGGATTAGGATAAACAGCAATATTATTGTTGTAATCTACATCTTCTACAGAAACACCATTTTGATATTGATTGTACCATGTAATATCTAAAAAATTTGAGTTATTATCAGTGTCTGCATCTGTATTTGCAGTAGTTCTATTCCAAAAACTGCATACACCACCAACACGAACTGCTCGTGATTGTGTTAAGATAGTTCCTGTATTGAAATTATTTCCTACATGAATGGTGTCACCAACCAAAACTTGTTTCGTTGCAACAGTTAAATAACCATTTCCTGAGCTAGCTTGCTGTGGAATTTCTAAGACTACTGAACTACTTGCTATATCCAGAATTAACGCACTCCAAAACATAGTATCTCCAATTTCTATGTTATCGGTACCGTTGTTTTTACAAGCAAGTTTTATTGGGATAGCTGTTCCTGTTGAAGCATTAGATAATAATTCCGTTGGAGCAACAATAGCATCTAACGAAACATCAATTGTTGTTTGTGCAAATAGTGAAGCCGATGATACAAGAAGAAATAAAAGAGTAAGTGTTTTTTTCATGTTGTTTATGTTTAATATGCATCAAAAATATTACAATTTTGGTTAACTAAGTAGTATGTTAATGTCATTTATATCTAGATTTTTCAAAATGTTGTTTTCAGTTGTAATGATATCCTTTGAATAGGACTCTTTACGTTTTTGTAATTTTACTATTTTTTCTTCAACTGTATCTTTCGAGATAAACTTATAGCTAAACACATTATTTGCTTGACCAATGCGATGCGTTCGATCTCGAGCTTGTGCTTCTGCCGCTGGGTTCCACCAGGGGTCTACTAAGAAAACATAATCCGCAGCAGTTAGGTTTAATCCTGTTCCACCTGCTTTTAATGAAATTAGGAATACAGAAATACTTTCATCCGATTGAAATTGATTTACATAATCGGCTCGGGCTTTTTTACTAGTTGAACCTGTAAGTTTTAAAAACGAGAATCCTTTTGCAACTAATTCTTGTTCTATAATTTTAATGTAGGTCACATATTGCGAGAAAACCAACACCTTATGGTTTTCCTCTAATGCTGTGGAAATATGTTCAAGAAGCATTTCATGTTTTCCGCTGGATCCTTTGTATTCTGAATCTACTAATTTTGGGTGATTTGCAATTTGCCTAAGCTTTGTAAGGCCTTGTAAAACAGACAGTTTAGACTTATTGATGCCTTGTTCGTCAACTACTTTTAGGATAGAATTTCGGTATTCAGACTTTACTTCTTCATAAATTTTTGCTTGTTCTTTGCTCATGTCGCATAGAATTACTTTTTCCGTAATTGGAGGGAGTTCTTTGGCGACTTCATCTTTAGTTCTTCGCAGTATAAAAGGTTTCGTAATCCGTTGTAATTCTATCGCTTTGTCCCTTTCCTGAATTTTTTCAATAGGTTTAACAAAAACTTCTTCAAACTGTCTGAGCGATCCAAGCAAACCCGGATTTAAAAAATTCATTTGACTCCATAAGTCTTTAATACTATTTTCTATAGGAGTACCGGTTAAAGCAATTCTGCAAGATGCCTTTAATTTATTAATTTGTTGGGCTGTCTTAGAACGATAATTCTTAATGTTCTGACTTTCATCAATTATAATAATGTCGAAATCCATCTCACTAAAGAGTTCAAAATCATTTCGAATTAAACCGTAAGTAGTTATTACAAGATCAAATTTTGAAAACTTAGCAGGGTCTTTTACTCTTCGTCCACCCGAATGAATAGTGTAGCTAAGATTAGGAGTAAATTTTTCAATTTCTTGTTGCCAATTGAACAGGAGTGAAGTTGGAGCAATTAATAAAAATGGTGGTTTGTTTTTAACTTTCTTTGCCTTAGCAAGTTGGAGAAAAGCCAAGGTTTGAATGGTCTTCCCAAGTCCCATGTCATCCGCTAATATTCCGCCAAAATGGTTGTTTTTTAAGAACATTAGCCAACTTAGGCCATCCAATTGATATTTTCGGAGTGTCCCCTTAAGCTGTGATGAAGGTTTTTCTTCTTGAATATGAACCAGATTTTTAAGATGGTCTTTGATCTTCTTTGACTTAATAAGATTTAAAACATCCAGTTGGTATTTTTTAATTTGGAATCTATTGCCAGATTTCTTTGCATTTGTGAGAGCATCACTTAACGTAAACCATTCTTCAGGGAAAATAAATACCTCATTGTTTGGCAAAGTAATCTCCTTATTCCCTCTTTTTATTTCAGCAACTATTTTCTTAAATGGAATCGTAAACTCACCAATTTCTACATCAATATTGATGTCAAACCAATCAATATTGTCTGTGATATTGTATTTAATTTTGGGTGTAGCAAAAGAATAAACAGTATCCAATTCTGTCTTTATTTTAAACCCAGAAGCTTGAATTAAATCTCCGTTTTTTCGAAGCCACTCTATCGCATTTAGCAGCTGTGCATCTTTATAAACCAAAAAGTCTTCGTTTAGAAGTTTGAGATCTAATGCGTTTAAAGCCGCAATTTTATTGGATTCCCAAATTCTTGAACATTTGTATTTGGTGAAAATTGGATGGTTATCGTTCCAATTTAAGTGCACATGAAATTGCTTATTTGGTTTGTAGTCGAAGAGGTGATCTCCGTATTGAAGCGATAGTTTAAAACCAAATTGCTCTCCTTTTTGAGCAAATGTTAAACAAGGTACCGCTTCTTCTTTTTTGCTTAGAATTTCAAATCCTTCTGCATAAACAGGGGAAGTTTCCAAAAGACTTGAAATGTAAGTTTCATAGTAATGTTTTTCGCTCTCTGGTCGAATATGAATGTATTTGCGATTTAGAAATACACCCAATTTAGAGCCATCCACAAAATCGTAAAACTTATATAAGTGTTTATTTACGGTAATGTATGCTGGCTTGTTGCTAATTAATAAGCCATTTTGTTTCATAAACATTACTTTCTCATTGTTGTGTTTAAGGGTAACAAAATAGGAAGTGCCATTTTCATTTTTTCTAAAATGAAAGAGAACTTTAGTAAAATCAGAACAAATAGTGATTCTTTGAGACGCTGGGTTTATTTCATCAGCCAGGTATAATTTAATCTCTTCGGGCTTAATAGATGCAAGAAGCTGAATTAGATGCTCTTCTATATAAGGCCTAATGGTATTTTTAAAGAGCGATTTATCAAAATGCTTGTGGAAGTATTCCTTCGGTCTAATTTTTTGGACTGGAGAGAATTTTTTAACGATACTTTCTACCATTATCCCGTCTAGCATGGCAATAAGACTGTGCTCTTTGGGAGTTAATTTGGAGTAATGAGATGAATTTCCAGAGAATACTTTTTGGTAGGTTAGCGAAAGTGTTTTGGCAGATGTATACGCTACAACATAAGGCTCAATCAATACACCCAAGAAGGGATGGTTTGAGACACTAAATATTAAAGTGTAGTCTGAATTGTTATCTACTTTCAAATTGCAATCTTTCCTAAAAAAGGGATGCAATATACGGATAGATTAAGCGTGACTTGTAACTTTCGGCTTAATAATCTTGCAAAT
>CBDUEX010000211.1:0-4213 GCA_965366305.1 uncultured Bacteroidia bacterium
AATCGGAATCTTTGGAATAGATGCATTAAAAAAATCGTTACAGATTATACCAGATAGGATTACTTATTTTATCCAAAAGTTTAAAGGGATATCACCACATACGCGAATAATAACGCAGTTTGACGCATATTTAGATGGCAAAGCTGATTCACCAACCCCACTTGAAGAAATTGATTTTGTGGTGAAGTATTGTGATATTGTTGGTAAGGAAATAGATCGAAAAATAAAGAAATGAATGTAGCAATTGTAACCGCTCGAGCGGGAAGTAAATCAATAATAAACAAGAACGTATTTACTGTAAACGGTAAACCAATGATTCATTATCCAATTCAGGCGGCGAATGATGCGAAGAAAATTGATAAAGTATTTGTTTCTACAGATGGTGAATTAATTGCGAATGCTTCTAAAGAATTAGGGGCAACTATAATACCACGTCCAGAAGAACTTAGTGGCGATACGGTAAACCACGGTGTTGTAATTAAACATGCCGTAGAATGGGTAAAAAGCCAATATCCAGAGCTAGACAAAGTGGTACTACTTTTAGGAAACACCGTTTATCTCGATGGTGAGATTATTGATTTGTGCATCGAAAAACTAGAAGGTGATGAATCGTTGGATAGCTGTATGACCGTGTGGGAAGCTCAAGATGACCATCCAAATAGAGCAATGGAAATCAATGACGATGGAATTTTAGAAGCATTTGGTGACAAGAATAGAAAAGTAAGCACAGAACGTCAATCCTATAAAAAAGCATACTATTACGATCAAGGTGTTTGGGCATTCAGACATCAAACCGTACAGAGTGAAGATGGTGTAAACCCTTGGTGGTGGATGGGAAAACGATCTGCACCCATTATCCGAACTTGGGTAACCGGCAGAGATGTGCATACACATTTTGATATTGGAATATCTGAATGGTGGGCTCAAAATCCAGGACTAATGAAAGAATTACTAAAGAAATCATCCGAAAGCGGATTATAAATGAAAAAGGAAATATTAATATCAACCAGTAGCTTTGGTAAGGTAGATGGGAAAGCATTGCAAATGCTCAATGACAACGGTTTTTCTGTGGAGCTTAATCCATTTGGCACTACGCTAACACAAGATCAATCAATACAACTTCTTAAAAACAAAGTAGGGTTAATAGCAGGTACTGAAAAAATAAACGGATTGACTTTTGATGCAGCATCTGCTTTAAAATACATCTGCAGATTGGGAACGGGCATGGATAGTGTGGATCTGATAGAAGCGAATAAACGAGGTATTTTGGTAGAAAATACACCAAATGCACATGTGGATGGCGTTGCGGAGCTATGTTTAGCTGGTATCTTAGATCTTCATCGCGATATTAGCTCAGCACATTCTCAATTAAAGGCTGGAGTATGGAAGAAGCCGATGGGCACGTTATTAAAAGGCAAAACTTTGGGACTAATTGGTCTGGGCAAAGTTGCTAAACGATTGGTTGAATTAGTGCAAGCATTTGATCTTAATATTCTAGCAAAGGATATTTATTGGGATGATGAGTTTGCTTCGAAATGGAATATTAAAAAGTGTTCAATGGAGGAAATACTAACACAGTCTGATGTTGTGTCATTGCATATTCCTTTTTCTCCTGAGAATAAACATTTGATTGGACCAAATGAATTGGCGATGTTAAAAAACAACGCTAAGCTTGTGAATACGAGCAGAGGAGGACTGGTTGATGAAAATGCGTTGATTAGTTTTCTTACAAATAACCCTTCCGCAAGGGCATATATTGATACATTTGAAAGTGAACCATATGCTGGAGATTTAATTAAGCTGGATAATATCCTCCTTACACCTCATATTGGGTCATATGCAAAAGAAGTTCGTATGAATATGGAATTGGAATGTGCAAAGAAGATAATAGCGTTTTTTAGTTAATGGCAAAAATAATAGTAACAGGAGGATCTGGATTTCTTGGAAGTCACATAGCAGATGCCTTATCAGATCAAGGACATGAGGTATTAATCCTTGACTTAGAAAAATCGGAATACCTGCGATCAGACCAACGCTTCTTAAAAGGAGATATTAGAGATCAAGAATTCTTAGACAATGCATTGCAAGGCATCGACTTTGTGTATCATTTAGCGGGTTTAGCAGATTTAAATTTGGCGAAAGATCTTCCGTTAGAATCAATCGATATTAATATTCGAGGAACGGCAGTTCTGCTCAATGCAGCTGTTAAAAACAAGGTTTCGAGAGTAATATTTGGATCATCGGTATATGTGTTTAGTACACAAGGGAGTTTTTATCGATGCAGTAAGCAGGCATGTGAAGCGTACTTAGAAGAATATCATAGACGATATAATTTGAATTATACCGTTTTGCGATATGGAAGTTTGTATGGTCCTCGTACAGATAATTCTAATGGAGTTTTTAGATTATTGGAGAGCTATATGACCAATCAACACATTGAACACGACGGACATCCAACAGATAAAAGAGAATACATCCATGTGTATGATGCGGCAAAATTAAGTGCACAGATTTTAGATAAATCGTATGAAAACAAGCACTACGTACTCACTGGAAATGATAAATTGGAAGTTTCAGAATTGTACAAAATGTTTGAGGAAATATTGAATAAAAGAGTAGATATAAAGTACCTGCATTCGGAAGATAGCCAAAACGGACATTACAACATTACCCCATACACTTATTTGCCATCAATTGGTAAGAAGCTTGTAACCAATGAGTATGTTGATATGGGACAAGGAATTATTCAACTTCTTGAAGAAATGAGATTGCGAAATGAAAGATAAAATCAAACAGATTTGGGCTAAAGCCAAAGATGGACAACTCATTTCTAAACTTAGCGACAAAGATGTTGATCAAATACTAAATCTTCATTTTAAATACAATAGAGCAAAAGACAAGATGTTTTTTGCAATGCTTAAAAAGTTTGACTTGGCAAAAAAGCAAGTGGCGGATATTGGATGTGGCTATGGGCATTACCTGTATCATTTTAGTAAAGATTCATATGGAGTTGATATTTCAGATCGTCACATACGATTTGCCAATGGTTTGGGGCTTAAAACGTATCAGAAAGACATTATCAACGATAGTTTCAGTGATATACCAAAAGCTCAAGTGGGTTGGTCTTTCGCAACCATCGAACACATCGATTCTCCCCATATCTTTCTGCGTAAGTGCAACTTATTAATTGAAGATAATGGCACGTTTATCTTAGAATGTCCAATTCGACCCATTTCAAAATATTACCGGTACATTCCATTTTTAAAGAACCTATGGAACGAGCATGGCGATCACGTAAGCTTCTTTACTATCGAAACATTGAAATGGTCTTTAAGAAGGTCAGGTTTTGAACCAATTCGCTCATTCAAGTGGTCTATACCTTTAGTAAATAAAGGATTACCGCCAATGTTAACACGATTTTTTCCATTCTCATTATTTGCCAGTGATGCGGTAATTGTTTCCCGAAAGATTCCAAATTGGGATTATCCCGAAAGGTCAATTCGAGTAGCACAAGAAAATACACTCGGATTTAAATTTAAGGAAGAAGTATTTGATGCTAATGAGTAACCCGAAGATTGTCTTTTTTGATTTTGATGGAGTCGTTTTAGATTCTGCCAATATTAAAACACAAGCATTCCCAGAAGTGTTTAAGGACTATCCTCAATTTACTGAAGCCATAACAAAATACCACTTAGAAAATCAAGGAATTTCAAGGTATGAGAAGTTTGAGTGGATCTATTCTACTTTGCTAAAAAAGGAACTTACTGATTCAAAAAAAGAGGAATTAGGTAATTCCTTCTCCAAAATAGTGCTAGAAAAAGTGATGAAATGCCCATTTATTAGGGGTGCAGAAAAGCTACTTCAGTTTTTAAAGGAGAACAAAGTAAAAGCTATAGTTGCTTCTGGAACCCCATATCAAGAACTTCATACAATTATTGACAGGAGGCGTTTGTCTCCTTTCTTTTTGGAAGTTTGGGGATCGCCTAAACACAAGGCAGAAATTATTCAAGACACTCTAGATAAATACGGCTTGCAACCATCCGAAGCATTGTTTTTGGGTGATGCAACAACAGACTATTTTGCTTCTAAGGCAAAGGATGTTCCTTTTCAAGCGGTTTACTCCGATGAAATGTCGGAATTTTGGGCAAAGGAGAATGTGACAGCGATAACTGACCTTGAACAAATAAAATCACGTTACTTTTCAAATTGAAAC
>CBDUEX010000212.1:0-4195 GCA_965366305.1 uncultured Bacteroidia bacterium
GCATAGAAGATATAAAGTAAGGTTTCAGAATAAAGAAAGTTGTTATAAAAAAGAAGGGCTCCCGATAGAGAACCCAAAATTCCAAAAGCCCAACACCACTTTACTTCTTTTATAAATAAGAGAAGGAAAAGAATGTTGAAGGATAAGCTGACAATTTCTAGTATCAGCAGTTTATCCATTATGCATCTTTAGCTGCTTGGTCAACATCATTTGCTGCCTCAGCTACATCTTCAGCCACGTCTTCAGCTTGATCTACAACAGCTTCAGTTGTGTTTTTTACTGAATCAGCAGTATCAGCCACAGTTTCTTTCGCATGACCTGTTTTCTCTCTTACTTTATCTACAACGTCTTCGGCCATATCTTTAGCCTTGTCAAACGCTTCTTCTGCAGATTCAGCAACGTCTTCAGCCATATCTTTGGCTTTATGCATTGCTTGTCCAGCAACATCTTTTGCCTTATCAAATGCCTCGCCAGCAGATTCAGCAACATCACCAGTTACTTCCTTTACTTTTTCAACAGCATCTCCTGCCATATCTTTTGCTTTTGAAGCCGCTTCTTCGGCAGCCTCCGCAACATCTTCTGCAACATCTTTTACTTTGTCTACTGCCTCATGAGCAAATTTACCTGTACTTTCAGCAGCATCTTCTGCCATATCTTTGGCTGTGCCAAATAAGTTTTTAAAAAAATTACCTAATCCCATTGTATTTTTATTTTAGATTCGCAAATCTAATGATTATAAGTAAAACTCGTGTGTTCGCCTTGTTTATTGCTACTCTAGGAATAATAAATAGTGTGAAGTCTCAGGATAGAATAGCTGCTCAAAAAAGTATTGAAGACTTGTGTAGCGAATCGTTTTACGGCAGGGGATACATCAATAAAGGAGATAGTATTGCCGCTTCATACCTAAAACAACGGTTCTCAGATATTGGATTGTTGCCAGGTGATTCCGAATATTTTCATCGGTTTAAACTGGATGTAAACACCATACCTATTGTAAAAATTTCTATTGATAGTCAAGAACTAATAGCTGGGAAAGATTATGTAATTAGCCCAGGTTCAAATTCAAGTTCTGGCGAACTAAAACTTTTATATTTCTCAGAACGGTTACTATCCTCTGATAAAGCACCGAAGAAAATTAGAAAGGCTTTAAAAAAAGGGTTTTTGCCTGTTATAGGACGTTATGATAAAGCTAACAAGGTGGTTGCTGCTAATGTAGAAGAAATTAGAAAATGCAACAAAGAAAACACCATTGCCTTTTTAAAAGAAAGTTTAACATGGAGCGTTGCCCGAAAACAAGATGAGGGATGTGAAATTTGGTTTTTAGATTCCACATTTGATAAGTTTTCGAAAGAAGTCACTTTTAATGTTGAAGCAAAATTCATTGAAAATTATTCTTCTCAGAACGTAATTGGATTTGTTGAAGGAACAACCTACCCTGATAGCTTTATAATAATTTGTGGGCATTACGATCATCTTGGTAAGTTAGGAAATGCAACGTTTTATGGTGCAAATGACAATGCCAGTGGAATTGCAATGATGTTGGATATGGCCACTTACTTTAAAGCAAATCCGCAGAAATATAGTATTGCTTTTATAGGGTTTGCCGCAGAAGAAGCAGGTTTAGTTGGGTCATTTAACTATGTTTCTCATCCTCCGAGTAAAGTGCCTTTGGAAGCAACTAAGTTTGTATTTAATATGGATTTGATGGGCAGTGGTGATCTTGGAGCTACCATTGTTAATGGAAGTGTTTTTAGCAACTACTTTGAACAACTAGTGCGAATAAATACTAACAACGATTATTTGCCCATAATCAAACCAAGAGGGAAGGCCGCAAATAGTGATCATTACTTTTTTACCGAAGCAGGAATTCCTTCGTTCTTCATTTATTTAATGGGAGACTATACCTTTTATCATATACCAGACGACAACCCAAGCAATCTAAAACTTGGTCCTTACTATGACAAGAGCTTTATGTTAATCAGAGATTTCATTATCTTGCTCAATAAATAAGATGCTCTCATTTGTAAATTCTTTTATGTCGTGGTACTTGAAGAAGAGAATTCCAGTGATGGAAAATTCTTTTCTAAACCCAGGTGAGGTTCAGCAGAAAGTATTTACAGACTTAATTTCAGAGGCAAAAAACTCAAGTTTTGGTAGTGAGTATAATTTTAGTAGCATCCAAACTATAAAAGATTTTCAAGAAAAAATTCCGCTTTTTACATACGATGAAATTAAGCCATATATTTCAAGAGCCATGCATGGAGAGTCCGACGTTTTATGGCCTGGAGAAATTACATGGTTTGCTAAATCAAGTGGAACCACCTCTGACAAGAGTAAGTTTATACCGGTAAGTTATGACGCTTTAGAAGATTGTCATTTAAAAGGAGTTAGAGATCTTTTGGCGTGGTATTATTACTACAACCCTGGGGCAAAAGTTTTTCAAGGCAAGGGGTTAATTATTGGAGGAAGTCATGAGGTAAACGAGCTTTCACCTAATTCCTATTCTGGAGATTTAAGTGCGGTATTAATGAACAATCTTCCGTTTATAGCTACGCAATTAGTTACTCCCAGTAGAGAGATAGCTTTAATGCCAAATTGGAATGAAAAGCTTACTAAAATGATTGATTCTACGTACCAAGAAAATGTGACCAACATTTCTGGCGTACCTACTTGGACGTTATTGTTATTAAAGGGGATACTGCATAAAACAGGAGCTAAGACTATTAAAGAAGTTTGGCCAAATATAGAATTGTATATTCATGGAGGTGTTAATTTTGAACCATACAGAAATCAGTTTCAACAATTAATTGGAAGTGATACCATGCAATATCGCGAAACGTACAATGCTTCAGAAGGATTTCTAGGAATTCAAGATTCTGAAAATGAAGACATGGTACTTATGCTTGATTATGGCATTTTTTATGAATTTGTAAAACTGGAAGACTTAGAATCAAATAATCCAAAAAGCTTCTGGATAGATGAGGTTGAAATTGATGTAACATATGCCGTAGTGATGAGTACAAATGCAGGACTTTGGCGATATGTTTTAGGCGATACGATAGTGTTTACCAGTTTAAGGCCACACCGTTTTAGAATAACAGGTAGAACAAAGAATTTTATCAATGCCTTTGGAGAGGAATTGATGGTTGAGAATGCCGAGAAGGCTATTACTATTGCACAAGAGATTTGTAATTGCCAGGTGTCAGAATTTACAGCTGCACCCGTATATTTAACTGTTGAGAATAGAGGAAGGCATGAATGGGCAGTTGAATTTGACCAAGAACCGGAAGATTTGGAACATTTTATTAATATTTTGGATAAAGAATTGCAAAACAATAATTCTGATTATGAGGCAAAAAGACAAGCCGATTTAGCGTTATTGAAACCGATTATTAATATTTGTAAGCCTGGAACATTTTATAAATGGATGAGCAAGAACAACAAAATTGGAGGACAACATAAAGTGCCGAAACTAAGTAACAATAGAAGAATATTAGAAGAAATATTAAATGAAAATAACTAAAAAAATATCCGTCCTAATCGTCAGTCTTTTTATGATTGTTGGATGTAGTTCTAAAAGTGAATTACTATCGCCAATTGAATTTGAAAATAGTTTGAAAGCTGCAGATAATTCAATTTTAATTGACGTTCGAACACCCGAAGAGTATTCTTCAAGTCACTTGGATAAATCTATTAATTTAAATGTTCATGCTAGCAATTTTGAAACTGAAATTGCTAAACTGGATAAAGATGCTGCGGTATTTGTTTATTGTAAATCAGGTGCTAGAAGTGGTGCAGCAGCTGATATTTTAATGAATGCAGGGTTTGCTAACGTTTATGACTTAGATGGTGGTTTATTAAATTGGCAAGCAAAAAATTTACCAATAGTTGCAAATAACAAGGCAGCGTTGAATAAATACACCTTAGCTGAGTACAATCAAGTTATTGATTCTAATAAACTGGTATTGGTGGATTTTTATGCCGATTGGTGTGGTCCATGTAAAATGATGGCACCTCATATCAAAAGTGTGAAAGAGAAGTACGGAGATAAGTTAACTATCCTTAAGGTGGATACAGATAAAAGTCAAGACATTGGGAGGCATTTCAACATTTCAGGAATTCCTTTAGTGAAGGTATATTTTGAAGGGAAAGAAGTATATGATAGAACCGGGTACCATAAACAAGAAGAGCTAGA
>CBDUEX010000213.1:0-4191 GCA_965366305.1 uncultured Bacteroidia bacterium
CATTGTATAGACTACATCCGAAAGAATAAAAAGATATTCAAAGAAGAACTAGAAGAAGATCGATTTCTTCATTTGGAAGATGATGGATTGGAATACGACGAAATTCACGATAAAATTCTGCTAGAAATGAAGTATGAGCATGTTCAGAAGATTTTATATGAGATAAAAGCAGAAGAGCGGTCCTTAATTTTGCAGAAATATCAAGATAATTTAAGCATAGCGGAGTTGGCTGAAATTTATGGTGCAAGCCAAAGTGCTATAAAAATGAAATTAAAACGAACCCGTGATAAGATAAGAGAACGATATTTTGAACTTAACCCCCAGAGTAATTAAAATGGAAAAGAATGTATTTAGAGATATAGAACCTAAGGCAAAACTTCCTAAATCAGCGAAGAACGATGTGCTCGGTAAAATTGAGGCAGCCAAACTGATGCTTGATTTTTGGGATCTGTTTGCTGTTAAAAGGGTAGAAGTAAACCTAAGTGCAATAGAACAGCGTGATGAGAACAAGAAAACGAAGAATAAAAATAAGAATAAATAATTAATCCAATGAGTGATACCACATCCCAAAAACAAGAGTTTTCGTTTCAAGATAATCTGCTAGAGGCCTTTCAGACCTTTGGTGAAAAAATTGCAGATGCCATTCCACGAATTATAATGGTTATTGTGCTTTTAGTAGCCGGATACTTAGTTGCTAAAATCATTGCAACATTTTTAGAAAAAGGACTAAAAGCTATAAAATTCGACGATTTAGCTATTAAAATGAAGTTAGATGAACCCATGAAAGTTGTGGGTATCAAAGGAGGCTTAAGTACGTTTCTTTCTAAAGTGGTTTTTTGGCTTATCATGCTGGTAATCATTGTCTCAGCATCTGAAAATTTAGGGATTGCAATTATTGCAGATCAAATCAATAAAATCATTGAGTTTATTCCAAAGCTTATTTCAGCAGTACTAATTCTGTTGACGGGCTACTTTGTTGCTGTAAAAATTAAGGAAGTGATTAATAATATGACCGAATCATTAGGAGGCAGTGCCGGGAGAGTAATTGCAAGCGTGGTATATTATTTTATTATGATTATGGTGGTAATTACGGCGATTGATCAAACTGGAATTAAAACATCGCTGATTTCCAATAATATACTATTGGTTGTTGGAGTTATTCTTATTGGAGGTGCAGTAGCATATGGTTATGCAGCTCGAGAAATTATGAGAAACATGCTGTCTTCATTCTATAGTAAAAAGAATTTTTACGAAGGTCAACGAATAAAAATTGGCGACTTAGAAGGAACTATACTAACGATCGACAATACTTCAGTGACGCTTCAAACTGCTACTAATAAAGTAGTTATGCCGGCAACAGAGTTGGTAAGTAATAACGTCGAAATATTAGAAGAATGAAGCCAGAAGTAGGCAAAATATTGGTTTCTGAGCCTTTTTTACCCGACCCTAATTTTAGTAGATCGGTGGTGCTTATTGCAGAATACCAAGAGGATAGTACCGTTGGTTTTGTGATGAACCAAAAGACGGATTATACGGTAGCACTATTAATGCCCGACCTTCCTTTTGTAAATAATGCAGTTTATCAAGGAGGTCCTGTTGAACTAGAAAGTTTCCATTACATTCATAAGTATCCTCAAATTTCTGGGAGTACACAATTAACCGAATCGATTTATTGGAGTGGAGATTTTGATGAAGTAATAGAAGGTTTGAAACAAGGTGATTTTAAACAAGAAGACTTTATGTTTTTTGTTGGATATAGCGGATGGGCACAAGGCCAATTAACCTCAGAACTGGAGGAGAAAGCATGGATTTTAGGAGAGCTACCTGAAGAATACCTTATTAACCCTAAAGTGGAAGAGGGAGAACTTTGGAAACTTGCGATAAGTAATATGGATGGTGATGATGCTCTGCTGGCTAACTCGCCCATAAATCCCTTCTTAAACTAAAATCTGCTACCTTTGCTCAAACAAAAAAATGGATAATATTTTAATAGATGCTCACAATATTTTACGTTGGGCAGTGCTCTTATTTGGCTTATATGCCATTACTAAATCAGCTCGAGGTTTATTAAAAAACCAAGAGTATACGCAAAACCACAAAATGGCTTCAACCTTATTTGTTGCAAGTATGCATTTGCAAGCACTTCTAGGTTTGTTGTTGTATGTAAGTCGTGGATGGATAAGCCAGTTTAGCGATATGGGCAACGCTATGGGAAATTCAGCCATTCGATTCTGGGCAGTAGAACATATTTTCGGGATGTTGTTAGCTGTTGTTCTGGTTCAAATGGGCAGCACGAAATCAAAAAAAGCCACGGATACACGTAAAAAACACAAAATCGCATTCACTTATTTTACCATAGCAATGGTTATCATTTTGGCAACAATTCCTTGGCCTTTTAGAGGTGAAGTTGCACGTGCTTTGTGGCCATAATCAAACGATGATAAACGAAAAACAGATTGCCGAAGTTGCTGAAGAATTAGTAAAAGGCAAACGATGCTACATCCATAATGCCACAAAGGATATTATTTGTGTGTTGAACAAATCGGATAATGAGTTGGATGAAGATGATACATTAGCAAATGCTAAAGTTCAATCTGATGTAGCTAATTATAAAGAAATATTGCCTCCTAGCAGTACCTTAGTTTTTAAAATGATGGAATCATTTACTGCTTCGGTTGAAGACTTTGAAAAGCAATCTGATTTAATGGAAACGCTGTCATTTGAACAGCCTTTTGCCAATTTCAGAACAAAAGTATTTCGATTAAAATTAGAAAAAGAATGGAATGCTTTTAGGGCTATTCAATTCAACGAAGTTGTTAAAAAGCAACTCTAAGCTTACTTTACAAACGTATATTTGATGGTGCCAGTTTGTCGAATGGTAACACCTCCTTGATCAACACTTTGATCAACGTAAAGTCCAAGAATTAATTCTGTAGAACTTTCATTTAAGATGTTCATTGTTGTTTGAGTTGAACCATTGTTAAATTCTATCGTTCCGGTTGTTCCACTAGAAATTTTTTGGTAATTGCCTACTTCTAACTGGGTGCCACTTATTCGTTGTGAATCTGCACCGGAAATTCGATACTCACCTTTGTAATCTAAGTCGAAAATATACGTGCCATTGCTTCTTAAACTAAGCTCGTCTCTATCAATAGTGTCAGAAACAGCAGAAAAGTTATACTGGAAGACATCATCTTGGTAAAACGCTCCATCAATTATTTGCCATTTGGTCAACGTCCACATACTGGGGTCTTTGGCCGGAGTGGTAGGTTCTGGGCAATCGCTATCCTTACATGCGGCGAAAAGAAATGCGATAAGAGTGAGGGTAAATAGATGCTTTTTCATGTGAATTCTAATGAATGATTAACCAAATATAATCAAATGGAAGCACCTTGGTTCCGCTTGGATAAAAAATAATCTGGGTATTAATCGAGATTTTTTTCAATAAGAGCCTTAAGCTCGTCGATGTTTTCTTTCTCTGTAGCACTAATAAAAACGATGTTATCATTCAATCTTGCCATCCATGTTTTTTTAAGTGTTGGTAGATCGTAGATTGCTTCGTCTTCAAAAATATCATCGGAAGTAGCATCTGGTTGGTACTTGTCTATTTTGTTAAAAACCGTAATAATGGGTTTGTCTGCAGCACCAATATCCATCAACGTTTCGCTTACTGTATTCATCTGTTCTTCAAATTGAGGATGACTAACATCAACAACATGTAACAAGATGTCTGCTTCTTTTACTTCGTCTAAGGTTGATTTAAAACTCTCAATTAATTGATGTGGAAGCTTGCGAATAAATCCAACCGTATCGGAAAGTAAAAATATTACAGGTCTTGGTCTGTACTCAGTAGGAGGGAACACTACTTTTCTAACCGTACTATCCAAGGTAGCAAAGAGCTTGTTTTCTACCAATACATCCGATTTAGCAAGGTGATTTAGCAAGGTAGATTTTCCAACGTTGGTATAACCTACTAACGCAATTCTCTTCTTAGATTCTCTGCTTTTTCTTCTTGTAACACTTTGATTATCAATCTTTTTAAGATCCGCTTTTAGCTTGCTTATTTTATCTCGAATAACACGTCTATCGGTTTCAATTTCCTTTTCTCCAGGTCCTTTCATTCCAATTCCCCCTTTTTGCTTTTGAAGGTGAGTCCACATACCTGTTAACCTAGGAAGTAAGTACTCACTT
>CBDUEX010000214.1:0-4159 GCA_965366305.1 uncultured Bacteroidia bacterium
AATGAATCAAAATATTGGATGAACGACGCTTATAATCCTTCCCATTCTTTTTCGGTAAGAACTCCAATATTATTATAATATTTCCATCGTCCAACTTTTTTTCCTTTGCGATATTTCCCTTCGGAACGAACTTTGCCATTTTTATAATACTCCGTAAACTTACCGTGTAAGCTGCCTTTTTTTGTTTGTGCTACAAATTGAATCAGTTTAGTGCCTTTATAGTACTTTGTAAACTTTCCATCTTTAATATTATTTAATACAAATGTTTCTGCTTCTGACAAATTTTTAAGTTCGGTAGTATAGTCGTCAAAATAGGAGCTTTCTAAACTATCAATTAGAGGGGGCGGACTAAGATTTATATCATTCTTTTCTCCATAATGAGCAGTTACAACATTTTTGAATCCTTTCCCTTTAGCTTTATAAGCAATTCCAATGGATTTAAAGAAATTGAAATATTTTTTATTCTGCTTGTACTGTTCTAATTCCATTTTGTCTATACTCTCAGTAGCTGCGTTGTAGGCTAGTTCGCCATTTAGATAAGTAAATAAAGCTACCTCTTTAGGCATTTCATTTCTTAGTTTTATAAAGCTGGGAAGATTGGCAAGAACATCGCCATTTTCGTAATCTTCAATCATTGCAATGAGTGAACTTGGGTTATTGCTAAAGATTACATAATCTTCTATTATGGTGTAATATGGTTTTGTGATTTTGTCAAATGCTTTACCAAAAAACAAGCTAAAAAATCCCTTAATATCCAAGTAAAAAATGTCATAAGTTTTGTAGCTCATTTTGCGAAACTTAGCTGGAGTTCTTTTCTTAATATGTTTCTGAATATTTTGCAATTTTTCAGATGCATCATCGATGTCGTTGGCTCTAATAGCAGCAACATAATCATCTTTGTGTTTGGTAAGCTTATTGGTTTCAAATTGAGCAATTACTGCTTCGTTTCCAATCCAAGAAAGGAGGTCCTCTTCGAGCGAGAGATTCAGTGCTTTTTCTACTTTGGTCTTAACATCAATATAATTTTGAATAGTTTCAGGATCATTCTGTTTTAACTTGAGCACGCGATTATAAAAGGATTTAAAATCATTCAGTGCAATTACTTGAGCGGAAGCGGTTCTGCTGCTCAACACTTTTTGGAATTGAAGTGGGCCATTCCCAAATTCTTGAATTAAACTAGAAAACTGTTCTACAGTATCCGGTAAAGAAGTGAAGCCTTCCATTTTAACTTGATTTTCATCAAGGGAAATATCTAAACCAGTAAATGAAAAAGAGGAGCTAAGCGATTGAATTATTTGTTCACTTCCTTGTGTGTAAATGTTCAAATAATCATCGAGATATTCATAGTTAAAATATAAGCGTGCGAGGCCATTAGTTGAAACGTTTTTAGTAATGTCTACGTATCGTTTATTTTTTGTAAGGACGTCAGTTTCTTTTGCATCTAAGCTATTTTTTACTAGCTGTAACGAGTAACTACATGCAATAAAATTTGCATTCTTTACTACATAAAGATTGGTACCATCTTCGAGGTCCTTTATTTTAAATATCTCTGCAGATTTATACGAAAGCACACTCGCTTTAAATGCCTCATCGTCAAGCATTTTTTGAAGCAAAAACAAAGAAAGTTTAAAATTGGACGCTTCTTTTAAATCTATAATGAAAAGAAAATCGTAGTCATTAGCATTGGTCATATGAGCCGACATATGAAACGAGCGATTACCAATATGCTTTAGAAGCAGCTTGTTTTCGTTAATAAAGCTATCTAGATAAAGAGCATCATCATTCAATTCTGATAGGTAGGGATGCGTTTT
The DNA here is from genome assembly GCA_965366305.1 of uncultured Bacteroidia bacterium. Classification (GTDB taxonomy): domain Bacteria; phylum Bacteroidota; class Bacteroidia; order NS11-12g; family UBA9320; genus UBA9320. Next base: position 1,812 of record CBDUEX010000214.1, read on the forward strand.
AAGAAAAGACCAAAAATCGCTTGAACTGAATTTCTTCCAATTGTTGATAGGCTGCTCTGCTTCAAGTATAAAAATCGCATCTGTTGGAATCAGATTAACGGCTTCCGTTCGAATCGATTCTTTAAAAAACAATTTATAGCTCAGATATGAGGCTGAGACTAGTGCAATTGCGATTACAAGAAGGAGTACTTTTCTCATTAATACTGTAAAAATAAAAAAGTCTTGCTCGGTTAAAAGCAAGACTTCGTTAAATCGTAATTATGTTTAGTTAATTAGTATTTTTTAACCTTTGCTTTTACTTTTTCAACTTTCTGCTTTTGATCATTTATTTCGGTTGTTTTAGCCTCTTGATCCTTAACATTTTGTTTAATAGCACTGGTTCGTTTTTTAATGGTTTCTTCAGCGTCTTTTATATCCTTCTCGTAGTCTTCTTTGTCTTTCTCCAAGTTCTTCTGTTCCTTATTAAGCTTATCTAATATTTTTTCTTCCTCTTTTAATTTAGATTCAACAGCTTCTCTAGCAACCTTAGTAGCAAAAGTTTGAATTAGATCTTTCGCTGTTTTTGTAATCTCAGGATGCATGTCACTGTTTAAGTATGCACCACCTAAATCTATAAAAACATTCATAAATACTCCTTCAGGAGTTTCATTAAACAAGGTATAAACATCCACTTCGTTTTCGCTAATTGAAGGAATTTTAGCATTCTCGGTAAGGTAATCGTCTTTTTTCTTCACCTTAACAGTTTTCGCACCGTATCCTTTCATTAGTTTTTCCCAAGCTTTGATGGCTTCTTTCTCCGTTACATCTGGAATTAAAACTTTTAAGCCACGGTTCTTACCCTTGCTCATATCTGCATTAATTTCTTCAACTTTGCCTATTTGAGCAAAAGATGAAACACTCATTAAAATCGCAATGAAGATGTATGTAAACTTTCTCATAATTATTATTTAGACGAAGATAATTTGTTTAAGTCACATTATCTTTGCTGTACCATTAAAAAGGGTGTAACATGAAATTGCATAATACTATTAATGGGGAAGAGTTAAAAGAACGCATTAAAAGTAGTCAAGAGAAACGCACTACAGTATCTTTTTATAAGTATGCCGCTATCGGCAATCCCCAAATTTTTCGAGATCATATTTATTATTACTGGAGTACAGTAGGTGTTTTGGGAAGAATTTATGTAGCTACAGAAGGCATAAATGCTCAGATTAGTGTTCCAACTGATCGTTTGAGTGATTTTAAAAAGGAACTTTCAGATATAACTTTTTTAGAAAATGTGAGACTCAACTACGCAGTAGACGATGATGGGAAATCATTTTTTAAGCTTGCAATAAAGGTGAAGAATAAAATTGTTGCCGACGGCTTGGAAGAAGATATATTTAGTTATGCCGAACCTGCACCTTATCTCGATGTTGAACGGTTTAATGAAATAACTGAGAATCCAGAAACAACCATAATTGATATGCGTAATCATTATGAAAGTGAGGTAGGTCATTTTGATGGAGCATGGTGCCCAGATGTAGACACGTTTAGAGAACAATTGCCTCTAGTAGCTGATGAATTAGACAGCCGTAAAGACAAACCTGTGGTAATGTATTGCACAGGAGGAATACGATGTGAAAAAGCAAGTGCATACCTTAAACACAAGGGGTTTACAGATGTTTATCATTTAGAAGGGGGAATCATAAAGTATAGTCGAGATGCAAAAAATCAAGGACTTCCGAATAAATTTATTGGGAAGAATTTTGTATTTGATGAACGACTCCATGAGCGAATCACAGATGATATAATTGCAAATTGTCATCAATGTGGCGAGTCGTTTGATGATCATGTCAATTGTAAAAACAAGGCTTGTAATTTGCTGTTTATTCAATGTCCCAAATGTGCTGAAAAATTTAACAATTGCTGTTCACAAGAATGTGCAACAATAGCCGCATTGCCCGAAGAAGAACAGCGAGAACTTCGTAAAGGGAAAGATACAGGTGTGAGAATTTTCAGTAAAGGAAGGTTTAAGCAGTAACTCGCAACGAATAAGTAGCATTTCGCCATTTAGTTTGGCTTTCACTTAAATTTTTTTTAGGTCTTTCTTATTTTTGGGGAAGTAACCCAATTAATTATGAAAAGATTTTCTACTTTATTCATTGCTATTTTTTGTCTTCTTTCAGTATTTGCACAGGTGCCTGATAATGATTCGTGTCATAATGCTCAAGTACTTACTCCCAATACTACTCCTCAATATGATACCTTTAGAATTTCGGGGGCAACTTCTGATACAACAGGGTGCCGTGAAAATGCAGATGTGTGGTTTAAATTTGAGATGCCAGCAAGTGGCGGTATTCGAATAT
>CBDUEX010000215.1:0-4140 GCA_965366305.1 uncultured Bacteroidia bacterium
GTTCAAAGGAAAAACGCCTCAATGTGATTCGACTTCTAATGATCGCTGTTTGCTTGGTGTTGATACTATGGCTAAAGTTTTTTGGGGTGTTTCTTTGTTTAGTAGTGTATCTAGTATTTTCTTTGACATCTCAAAAATATCTATCATAATATGAACTTCGAAGTATCAGTTAACATCATGCCTCTTAAAGGACTTTTAGATCCTCAGGGAAAAGCCGTTCACCAAGGGTTAAACAAAATAGGGTTGTCACAAGTGGAAGATGTGAGAATTGGTAAAAAAATAGTTATGCATGTTAGTGCTGCTAACGCAAATGAAGCAAAGCAAATTGCTGAAGAAGCGTGTAAAAAAGTATTAGTAAATGCTGTAATGGAAACATTTGATGTTTCAGTAATGGAACTTGCATAATGAGCGATAAAATATTTAACCTGATTGACCAGGAGCTTGAACGTCAACAAAAAGGAATTGAACTTATTGCTTCAGAAAATTTTACGTCTCGCGATGTAATGAAAGCAATGGGCAGTGTTTGTACCAACAAATACGCAGAAGGCTTGCCTAGAAAAAGGTATTATGGCGGTTGTGAAATCGTTGACCAAATTGAACAAATTGCTATTGACCGAGCAAAAGAATTATTTGGAGCAGTTTGGGCCAACGTTCAGCCTCACAGTGGAGCACAAGCAAATGCGGCTGTACTGTTAGGTTGTTTAAATGCTGGAGATCGACTACTTGGATTTGACCTTTCTCACGGTGGTCATCTTACTCACGGTTCGCCCGTAAACTTTTCCGGAAAATTATATGATGCTGCATCGTATGGTGTAGACCAAAACACAGGGTTGGTTGACATGGAAGATGTTGAAGCTAAGGCTCTATCTCACCAACCAAAACTAATAATTTGTGGTGCCAGCTCATATTCTAGAGATTGGGACTACAAGCGTTTTAGAGAAATTGCAGATAAAGTTGGAGCCGTACTTATGGCTGATATATCACACCCGTCTGCACTAATTGCAACTGGACTTTTAAACAATCCTATGCAACATTGTCATGTGATAACTACAACTACTCATAAGACTTTAAGAGGGCCACGAGGTGGTTTAATTATGATGGGACAAGATTTTGAAAATCCTTGGGGAATAAAAACTCCAAAAGGACAAAATCGAATGATGTCATCCGTTTTAGATGGTGCAGTGTTTCCAGGAACCCAAGGCGGACCACTAGAGCATGTTATAGCTGCTAAAGCTGTTGCGTTTGGAGAAGCATTAAAGCCTGAATTTAAAGCGTATTGCAAGCAAGTAATGGTAAATGCCCAGGCGTTATCTAAAGCCATGGTTGCTAGAGGTTACAAAGTAATCTCTGGAGGAACAGACAATCACTTAATGCTTATTGACCTTAGAACGAAAGACGAAAATCTAACAGGTAAAGTTGCAGAGAACACTTTGGTTAAAGCAGATATTACTATAAATAAAAACACCGTTCCTTTCGAAACACGTTCGCCCTTCGTTACATCCGGCATTCGAATTGGCACACCTGCCATAACTACTCGAGGCTTTAAAGAAGCTGACATGGACACCATTGCTGGTTTGATAGACGAAGTTTTGTCTGACGTTGATAATGAGAAAGTTGTGGAGCGTGTAAAAGAAAAAGTACATGCTTTAACAGCTAAATTTCCGCTATATTCTTAACCACCCTATCTCGATAATTTGACTATATTGGCGACTTAAATTTTGTCTGCAATCAAATCAATATTAAACGATATAAAAGCCTATTGGCGAAGTGATGTATTGGCTGGTTTCAGTGTATCATTAGTTGCTTTACCCCTTTCTATAGGTATTGCAATAGCCATGGAGTTGCCAGTTTCTGCTTTAATGGCAGGAATAACTGCGGCGATGGTTGGCGGCTTGATTACTACATTTTTCAAAAGTGGAAATATTTCAATAAACGGGCCTTCTCCTGCACTCATTGGAATTGTAATTGGAGCAATGACCGTATTGAAAAGTTGGGAGTTTGTGCTTGCTGCATTCGTGTGTGCAGGTATTCTACAGTTCTTGTTTGGAGTATTAAAGCTTGGCAAATTAGGTGATTTTATTCCATCATCTGTTGTTCAAGGAATGATGGCAGCTATTGGAGTAATTATTCTTGGAAGCCAAGTACACACTGGCCTTGGCGTAACGTTTAAAGGAGCAAATGATTGGGAAAACCTCATGGCTATTCCTCAAAGCATACTCAACATGAACCCTCTGATTGCAATCATCTTTGCAAACAGTTTGTTGATTCTTGCGTGGCATCCATATGTTAAAAACAAATTTATTAAGTATGTTCCAGCACCCATTTGGTTGTTGCTCATCTCAATTCCTCTGTACCTCTTATTTCAATATTTTATTACTGACCATATTACTTTACTTGGTAGAAAGCATTTTCTAATTCCTACTCAGGATTTAATCACATTGCCTGAGAATCTTTTTGCAGGATTTTTAACAATGCCAAACTTTGGTAAAATAAACACATTGGCGTTTTGGCTCGTAGTGCTCTCTGTTTTTCTTGTTTCCACCATAGAAACATTAGGAAGTGCGAAAGCTATTGATAAAATAGACCCATTGAAACGCAAAACCAATCTAAACTTAGATGTAACCGCCATGGGTATTAGTACCATAATATCTGGTATGATTGGCGGCCTACCTGTTATTGCGGTAATTGCTCGAAGTTCTGTAAACATCAACCATGGAGCAAAAACGAGACTATCTAATTTTATTCATGGGGCTCTTATTTTGTTGTTTGTTTTCTTATTGTCTCCCTACATTCAGTTGGTTCCTAAAGCAGCGTTAATGGCAATTCTTGTCTTTACCGGCTACAAACTTGCATCACCAAAAGTATTTAAAGACGCCAGTTTAAAAGGATACGAGCAGTTTATGATACTAAGTGTAACGCTAATCTCCACGTTGCTCACAGACCTTAATAAGGGGATTTTAATAGGGATACTTTTCACCATTGTAATTCACCTTATTCGTTCGCATTTACCTGCCTCACTATTCTTTAAGTATTTAGCTAAGCCATACTTTCATTTAGCTCGAATTGATGATCATTATCACCTTAAGGTTAAAGGGGTAGCAAACTTTACCAATGTTTTAAAAGTACGTTCCATTCTTCTAGATATTCCAGATAACGACCGCCTGGTTTTTGATTTTACACATGCTCGTCTTGTAGATTTTTCTATGCTCGAGTTTGTTAGTGAATGGGGCAAAGATTATGTAGAAGCAAGAGGAGGTTCCTTTGAGATTTTGGGCTTGGATGAGCATTTAACAACTAGCGAACACCCTTATAGCATTCATGCTTTGCCACAAATGGTTCGCAAACCTTTATCAAATAGACAGAAAGAGCTCAAAGAATTTTCGTTTAAAAACAATTGGAGCTTTGATCCTGCGATAAACTGGAATATTGATTACTTAAAAATCAATAAGTTCTTTAGAACTCGTCCGATTGAGTATGCAAAGAACCAAATAAAGGGCACATTCTCAAATGGTGTACGTTGGGAAATAATGGATATTACTTTTGATGAGGGTGCTTTAATGGCAGCAGAAGTTCATAATGCAACGATGATGAGGTTATGCTTTAATCAAGACATTCCTGATTTTGAATTAGATAAAGAAAAACTCTTTAGCCGCTTGTTAGATCTTGCCGTAAAAGAAGATATTTACTTTGGAGAAGAAGATGATTTTGGTAATGATTTCTCTATAAAAGGTGAAAACAAGGAAGAGATAAAGCTGTTTTTCAATAATAAATTAAAGAAATTTCTTGAAAAAAATGATCAGTATCACATTGAAAGTTCTGAAAATGAAATGCTCGTTTTTAGATACTTTCGGGTAATGGGTATTGATGAAATACAGGGTCTAATAGAGTTTGGTGATGAGCTTGTTGCCAAAATTCAAAAACGATTCGCAAATCCAATAACTACTCCATAACTATGGGAGCGATTTGGCACAAACATCGAATTTATACCAATTGCTTTTGCGTATAGGCTTATTTTTTCACTCGCCCTATAATCTACTGCTTCGTTCCATTGAAGTGAAGCGTAGTTGCCAAACGCTATTGTTGTTTGAAGCTTGAGATTTGGTCCAAATTTGTAATTATGAGAAACTCTCGAATGATATC
>CBDUEX010000216.1:0-4136 GCA_965366305.1 uncultured Bacteroidia bacterium
TGCAATTTCAGTTGGTTTCAATTTGCCACTTCTAATTGCTTCTACATCTTCTTTGTTTTTAGGCACCCATATTCTTCCATCATTTCTTAAACTTTCACTCATTAGCGTAAGTTTAGATTGATATTCACCACTTCTAGGAATACAAGTTGGGTGAATTTGAGTATAACATGGATTTGCGAAGTATGCTCCTTTTTTGTGTATTTTCCATGCAGCGGTTGCATTACTTCCCATAGCATTGGTTGATAAGAAATACACATTTCCATACCCACCAGAGCCAATAACCACAGCATGTGCTGAATGACGTTCTATTTCTCCAGTAACCAAATTACGGGCAATTATTCCTCTAGCTTTTCCGTCTACAACTACAACATCCAGCATTTCATGACGGTTAAACATTTGAATTTTACCACGAGCAATTTGTCTGTTCATTGCAGAATATGCTCCTAACAGTAATTGCTGTCCTGTTTGTCCTTTGGCATAAAAGGTTCTTGACACAAGTACCCCTCCAAACGAACGATTGTCTAATAATCCACCATAGTCTCTTGCAAAAGGAACACCTTGAGCAACACATTGGTCAATGATATTTGCAGAAACTTCTGCTAAACGATATACGTTCGCTTCTCTTGATCTATAGTCTCCTCCTTTTACAGTATCATAAAATAACCGATACGTAGAGTCGCCATCACCTTGATAATTTTTTGCTGCATTTATTCCCCCTTGAGCAGCAATTGAATGTGCTCTTCTTGGAGAATCTTGATAACAATATGCTTTTACGTTATATCCTAATTCGGCTAAGGTTGCTGCAGCAGATCCTCCTGCTAAGCCAGTTCCAACTACAATAACATCAATGTTTCGTTTGTTCGCTGGATTAACTAAATCAATATGATCTTTATATGATGTCCACTTGTCTTTTAATGGACCTTTAGGTACTCTATTATCAAATGTTGCCATGGTTTGTGCCTATTTATAGATTAATGATTGAAAAAATGAAAGAGTGCGATAAAGATGAATCCCAATGGAACTAAAATCGCAAATGCGTTTCCTAGTTTTTTAATTATGGGAGTGTACTTTCTGCTATTGAATCCTACAGATTGAAACGCAGATTGAAATCCATGCAGCAAATGCAAGGCTAACAATATAAATGCGATAACATATGCCCCAACTCGGAGAGGATTACTGAACTTATGCTGAAGTTCTTCAAAGTATCGGAAGTTTCCTTCAGCATTCAAACCATCCATATCGTTTAAAATATACTTGGTATTGATTTCTGGAATCCAAAAATCCATAAAGTGCAATGCTAAGAAAGCTAAGATTACAAGACCTGAATAAATCATATTTCTACTCATCCAACTTGCATTTGCTCCACCATTGTACATGGCATATTTAACTCCTCGAGCATGGTTGTTCTGACGCTCCAAGTAAAATCCCATCACAAAATGGAAGACTACAGCAAAAATTAAAATCGGTTGTAATAATCCTTGAACTAATGCATTGGTTCCCATAAAGTGAGAAACATTATTAAACAAGTCTTCACTTATCACCGACATCATATTAATGGAGAGATGTTGAACAAGGAAAAACATTAAAAAGAGTCCAGAAAAGGCCATTAGCACTTTTCTCACAATACTCGACATACCGCTTTTTTTATCTGCCATGATTTATAAATACAACAGCAAATGTAACGAGTTGTTTAGAACACCGTAAACTTTATTTTGATATTAAAATAGTTCTAAATAACCTTTGTTCCAATGTATTTACTAATCAGAAACTTGCTTTTTATGCTTTCGCCCGAAAAAGCCCACTATTTCACCATGCGTTTATTTAAAATGGTGGCACCAATTCCCTTTGTTTCTAATTGGTTTAATACCCCCAACTCACCAACAACTGTTGATGGCTTAGTTTATAAAAACAAAGTTGGTTTGGCTGCAGGATTTGATAAAGATGGCAAGTTTCTATCTCAACTGTATGCTTTAAACTTTGGATTTATTGAAGTTGGCACCGTTACTCCAAAACCCCAAGGTGGAAACCCTAAACCACGTTTGTTTCGCTTAAAAAGAGACAAGGCCCTAATTAATCGTATGGGATTTAACAACGAAGGGATAAAGGCATTAAAAACACGTTTACAAAATTTTCGAAAGAAGGAGCGAGATTGCGATATGCTCATTGGGATAAATATTGGCAAAAATAAAAACACACCCAACGATGAAGCGGTTAATGACTACATAAAATGCTACGAGCAATTGTATGAGCTTGCCGACTTCTTTATAGTTAACGTGAGCTCACCCAATACTCCCAATCTTCGTGAACTTCAAAATAAAGATGAGCTTAAAAAAATTATTGGAGCTCTATTAGCTATCCGATTGAAACAAGAGAAATGGAAACCATTGTATCTCAAAATTGCTCCTGACTTAAGTTTTGAGCAATTGAATGAAATTATTGACTTACAAAGTGAGTTGAAATTTGAAGGAATAGTAGCTACTAACACCAGCATAGATCGAAGTCTTCTTGTCAATTCTAATAAAAGATTGGTGGAACAAATTGGTGCAGGTGGGATTAGTGGAGCACCCGTTCTGGAGGTTACCAATTCATTTGTTCAACACATCCGCTCAAGATCAGACATGACTATCATAGGAGTTGGCGGAATAGATTCTGCTGCAGCCGGTCAATCGAAATACGACGCAGGAGCGAATTTAATAGAAATTTATACCGGATTTATTTACAGTGGCCCTGGATTAATTAAGAAGCTTGCCGCACTTAATTAGTCACCTGCTTCTGCTTTCGCTTCATCACCTTTCTTACGCTGACGCTCTGTAACACCAGTATAACGACGAGGGTACTTTTCGATGTCTTCGAGTAGCTTTTTTAGCTTAATCACCGTATCGTCAATCTTATTGTACATCTCTTTGTCGTTCACCAACATGCCTAATGTACTTTCTTTACCATTGATAGAAGTCGTTGTTTTCTCTAATTCTGCAGTTAGCGATTTAACTTGAGCTGCTAATGCCTTAAACTCAATTTCTGAAAGTTCAGTACTCGTTTTGTCAATGTCAGTAAGAATTCCATCAATTTTAGGAGACAAGCCTTTTAGCCCACTCGTTGTTTGTTCAACATTCGCTAAAATTTTGTCAATTTGAGCACCCTTACCATCCAAGAGCTTATTTAATTTATCGGCAGTTTCTTTGAAGCTTCTAAGAGCTATGGACGCATCTTTTAAAGTAGTCTCTAAATCTGCCCCAGCAATTGCCGTATCAATATTTCCAAGTACTGAGCTTACACTTTTTGTAAGCGGATTTAACACATCACTTACTGCTTGAGCAATTCCTTGATCTTGAGTTGCATTTAGAAAATCACCGTCTTTTGCAAATTCTTTACTATCTCCAAATATGATTTCAATGGCTTTAGAGCCAATCATATCGTTGTTTACAATTTTCATTGTAGAGTTTTTAGGGATTTTAATTTCTTCTGGAAGCTTGATTCCTACAGTAAGTTCCAATGTCTTATAATCCACTTCAACCGAAGATACACTCCCCACTTTATACCCATGAATTAAAACAGGATTGGAAGCAAATAGCCCTTCTATCTTTTCGTACTTACCATAGTATGCATTGGTAGAAGTAAAAACATTTTCACCCCGTAGAAAATTGTATCCAATTACTAAAATGGTAATGGAGATAGCTGCTAGCACTCCTACTTTGGTTTCTTTTGAAATTCCCATGTTTTATCTATAACGATGTTTTTATTAATTATTCTTTTCGATTGTATGTTTAAATTCTTTAACCGCTTCAAATATATTGGAAGCCGACTCTAATTTACCGATTTCTGAAGTCAAATATTTTTCATTTTCAGAATTTGTCAAATATCCTGTTTCTACCAAGATACTTGGCATAGTAGTTTTCCATAAAACCACAAATCCTGCTTGATTCACACCTAAATCGTGCAATTTCCCTTTAGACCGCACTTTGCTTTGAATTGTGCTGGCTAAATCTATGCTGTATTTTAAAAAAGCATTTTGATACAGGGATAGAATAATATGTGCCTCAGGAGAGTTGGGGTCAAAATCAGAATAGTGCCCACTTTTGGAGTAGTCTTTCTCTAATTTTAATGCGTCATTCTCGCGTTTACTCACCAACAGATTT
>CBDUEX010000217.1:0-4136 GCA_965366305.1 uncultured Bacteroidia bacterium
CGCATATCAGGCAATCGAATATCTACGGACTCTGCTTTATCAAATCTTGCTGCTACTGTAATTGAGTTGTTGGCAGGATTTGGATATGAAATAAGTTGATCCACTTTTACAAGTTTGTTCTCCACTTTTAATTTCGCAATCCAAACATTATTGGAAGCATTGTCATCGCCATAACTGCCACATAACCATACAATTCCAGGCTCGTTGTACTTACGCTGAATGTCGGTATAGTCTCCCCATCTTTCTGCCGTGTCTGGAACAAAAGCATCAATTACATCGTCTCCCTTTTTTACCATTATTACGTCAGAATACAATCGTTCTGAACCTTCATTCTTGTTATGAAAAATAGCACTAGTTCCAGGGAAATCACTTTCTCCAACATGCGAAAAAGTAATCAGCATCGAATGCTCATCATTTGCATCTATTCCAGCAAACGCCAAGGAAGGATATGCAAAATCCATTGTTTCAGATGATAATATTTCTCCATCAATACTTGGATTTGAAGCAACATCCGATATTATACCATGATACACACCAGAACTTAATTGAGATGGCACCAAGGTACTTTGCACGTAGTGAATTTTGTTATTGTGTACGGTTGCAGACAACACCCGTGTATCATTCGTTTGCAAACGAAATCCCACAGTGGGTTGAAACACTGTAGGTGGAACTCCGTAATTTGTATTAGTGGTTAGCACCGTTAGCTTATGTTCGGCAAGACCCGATTTTGCTGTATTCGTTACCTCATGTAAAAACACAGTATCATTGGAAGCTGCTCCCGGCCGAACCGAAAGAAAGTACATGTTATCTTGATCAAAATTTAATGCTGGTTGCACGGGACAAATACTCCAAACCGATTTCCCGTCGTATTCAATGGTATGAAACAAGTTGGTTGTCAATTGCTGACCTGTATATCCATCCTCTTTATTTACTTGCCAAATAAAGCTCTGTAAAAAACCTTCTTGCCAGCTCTCACCATCGTTTAATAAATTAACAGTGATGTATAAGTCTTCTTTGTTGTGAGCTATAATGGGATAATCGCTCCATGTTGTTCCTCCCAATGGTCTTCCGTCTAAGGCGTAAAAGTTCCAATCTCCTGTGGGATCATTAGTCTCTGTAAAGCCAACTACAATGCGTGTATCTGAGCTATTGCTCCCTTCCAGAAATATGAGTATGAATCGATCTTCAATTGGATCATAAGTTACTTTGGGATCGTAGTATCTATCCAATACTCCTAATTGATTTCCTACAATAGTTCTTAAAGAGCGATATAGCAGAAGATTTCCTTGTTCATCTAGAACGGTAACTGTGGTGTTTATGGCACTTACAATAATTCCATCGTTACTAATGGCCATGGTATTATCGTTTGGCACTCCACTTCCGCCTTGAGGTCTGCCATTGAAGCTAGCGGCTGTATCCACAATAGGAGCTACATCCGATTTATTTTGAACATAAGATCCTTTATGACGCGGACTCATTTTTCGATGTCTACGAGCATCTAATTCTTGCTTTACCTTATCCGAATCCGTAATTGGTTTAGGTGCCGCCTCATCATTTTTTAAGGCAGCAATTTCAAGAACATTAGGCACTTCACTTAAGTTTACCTTCCATTGTCTGGCCGGCTTAACATTCTTTATTTGTTCTACATTTACTTGAGCAATGCCAAGAACATAGATTAGAGAACCAATGAATAAGAATAGTTGTCGCATCATATAGGTTTCAAACCTACATATTTTTTTTATATCAAAAGGTCACAAAAAGGTAGGAAATTCAGGAATTTATTCTTCTTAACTCTTTGTTTTATTGTACAATTCCATCGCCTTAGGCAGCAATTCTTGTAACTTTTCTTGACGTTTAGCTGGGTCTGGGTGAGTGCTTAAAAACTCAGGAGGTCTTTGCCCACCAAGATTATTCATTCTATCCCAAAATACAGGTGCTTCAGTTGGATTATATCCCGCCATTGCCATAAACATTAGGCCCATTTCGTCTGCTTCACTCTCGTGTTTTCTGCTAAAAGGAAGTAGAACGCCTACTTGAGCTCCAGCTCCATATGCCATTTGAATTACTTGACGTGCTGCATCAGGTTTGTTTACCGTTAAAATATCTAACGCAACACCGCCACCTTGCAATGCTAAACTTTGACTTACACGCTCGTTACCATGTTGTGCAATGGCGTGGGCAATCTCATGTCCCATTACAACGGCGATTCCCGTTTCATCTTTGCAAATCGGAATGATTCCTGTATAAAAAGCAACCTTACCACCACTCATACACCAGGCATTTACCATATCATCTTGAATAAGGTTAAACTCCCAATTAAATCCAGCAACACGTTGTTCATATTTGGTGCCTTTAAGGTAGGTTTCTACAGAAGCTGCGATTTTCTTACCTACACGTTTAACCATTTCAGCATCTGCTGTATTGTAAACCACATCTGCTGTATCAAGAACATGCTTATAACTGGTTAAGCTTGCTTCCATAAGCGTGGTTTCGGGAAGAAGTCTAAACTGTCTTCTACCGGTGATTGGAATTTGGGAACAAGACCAAATCATTAAAGCTAAAAAGAGGGTTACGATTAGTTTGGGTTGTCTTTTTAGGATGTTCATTCTGTTTTTATTTTATAGTTACGCAAATTAATGCAAATAGAATGCTAAACTTATGGAGGAGCTCAAAATTATTCCTAAATTCGTCGGCAGATGACAAGAGAAGAATATATAGAACAGAATAAAGATAAATTCTTAAACGAACTATTGGATTTACTTAGAATTCCAAGCATCAGTGCAGACTCGGCGTTCAAAAATGATGTACGAAAATGTGCGGAATACACTGCTCAAAAACTCAAAGAAGCAGGTGCCGATAATGTGGTTTTAGAAGAGACCGCTGGCAATCCAATTGTATACGGAGAGAAGATGGTTGACCCCAGCAAACCGACTATTTTAGTATACGGGCATTACGACGTTCAGCCTTCCGTTCCAGATGAACTTTGGAATACACCACCATTTGAACCAACGATTAAAGATGGCAATATATATGCTCGTGGTGCGTGCGATGATAAGGGTCAATTCTATATGCACGCTAAGGCGTTTGAAACAATGGTGCAAACAGGAACGCTGCATTGCAATGTTAAGTTTATGATAGAAGGAGAAGAAGAAGTGGGAAGCACTAATTTAGGCATCTATGTTAAAGCGAATGCAGAAAAGCTAAAAGCAGATGTGGTGCTAATTTCTGATACAGGAATGATTGCAAATGATGTTCCTAGTATTGACACTGGCTTACGTGGATTAAGCTATGTAGAAGTGGAAGTAACCGGACCAAAAATTGATTTGCATAGTGGAACGTACGGAGGTGCAGTAGCTAACCCTATTAATGTATTGTGCGATATGATTAGTAGTCTTCATGATGAAAACAGGCACATTACTATTCCAGGATTTTACGATGATGTAGCAATAGTTAGCGAAGCGGATAGAGCAGCGATGGCTAAAACACCCTTTAGCTTAGAAGAATATAAAAACGAATTAGATGTTGATGCAGTAATGGGTGAAAAAGGATATTCTACCATTGAAAGAACGGGTATTCGACCAACGTTGGATGTAAATGGAATTTGGGGAGGTTACATTGGCGAAGGAGCTAAAACTGTATTGCCAAGTAAAGCTTATGCTAAGATTAGTATGCGTTTGGTTCCAGATCAGAAATCTACCGATATATCTGCATTGTTCAAGAATCACTTCGAAAGCATCGCTCCAAAAGGGGTAAGAGTAAACGTAACCTTGCACCACGGTGGAGAGGCAGCAGTTACTCCAACAGATAGTAAAGCATTTAGAGCTGCAAGCAAGGCAATGCGAAAAACATTTGGTAAAGATCCAATTCCTACTAGAGGCGGAGGTAGTATTCCTATTGTCGCATTATTTGAAGAAGCATTGGGATTAAAGACCGTTCTTTTTGGGTTTGGATTAGACAGTGATGCCATTCACTCGCCAAATGAAAAATATGGATTATTCAATTACTATAAAGGGATTGAAACTATTCCTTATTTCTATGAGTACTTTGCTGAAGCAGAATAAATAAACTAATATAAGAATCGTATGAAATCAATGAAATGCAATCAATTAGGTGGAGCTTGCAATCAAGTTTTTGAA
>CBDUEX010000218.1:0-4118 GCA_965366305.1 uncultured Bacteroidia bacterium
GGGAGAAGGAATGTATAGAAGGTTCAAAACCTATATCCATCATCATGAAATGCATTCATCCTTTGGGAACTTGTTGTTTAGTTATGGTATACCTGGCTTTACACTTTTCTTAATCTTCTTTTTTAGTTTGTTTAAAGGATTAACCATCAAAACATCACTGTATATTGTGCCCGTCGTCTTGTATAGCTTTACGCATATGGGTCTTCGATTTACACCGCTTTGGATTCTATTCGCATTATTCCCATTAATCTACTCACTTAAACGTTACCAGCAATATCAAGCCAAGATAAAAATTAATGAAAAAGCCCAAGATACTTAGAATAACCACGGTAAGTATTTCATTAGAAAAACTTCTCACCGGACAAATAGAATATATGGAGTCCAATGGGTTTGAGATGTATACTGCATCTCACGGTATTTTTAATTTTAAAAATCATTATCAGATTGATACATTTAGCAGGAGCCTCAACCCAATTACGGATATCAAAGCTCTATTCGATTTGATAAGGGTTATTAAAGAAATAAGGCCAGATATTGTGCATTCACATACCCCAAAAGCTGGTTTATTGGGAATGTTTGCAGCAAGAATATGTGGCGTTAAAGTAAGAATGCATACTGTTGGTGGATTGCCACTTATGGAGAAAGGGAAGATTTTTAGAAACTTCCTTAAAATCATCGAACGATTTACATATGCCTGTTCTACCCACGTTTACTGTAATTCAAAAGGACTAAAAGATTATATAGCTCGTAAATTATACTACAGCAAGAAGCTTAAAATTATAGGGAAAGGAACTACCAACGGTATAAATTTAAAGATGTTTAATCCAAACTCTGTTTCAGGAGAAGTAATTTCATGGCACAAGAATGAACTTCAAATTGAAGACGAGACAGTATTTATATTTATTGGCAGAATTGTTAAAGACAAAGGCATAGTTGAGCTGATAAATAGCTTTCAGAAAATCAATCAAGATTATCCCAAAACCAAGTTGCTGTTGGTTGGGTTTTATGAAGAAGATTTAGATCCATTGCCAATATCAACCCAAGAGATTATTAAATTTAATACCAATATCATTGATCTAGGGTACCAACACGATGTTAGGCCATATATTGCTTTATCCGACATTCTAGTTTTTCCAAGTTACCGCGAAGGCTTCCCTAATGTGCCGTTGCAAGTAGGGGCAATGCAGAAAGCCCTAATCTTGTCAGACATCAATGGATGTAATGAGATTGTAACACATGGCGAAAATGGATTATTAGTGCAAGTTAAAAATGAAGAGGACCTTATTGAAGCCATGATTCAGTTAATTGAAGACAAGGATTTAAGAGATAAACTTGCTTTGAATGCGTTAAACTCCATTCAAACCAATTTTGAACAATCGGTAATTTGGAAAGCTATCTTAGAGGAATATACTACAGCACTTCAATAATTAAATAAGCGTTGAAAATACTGTATATCTCAAAATACGCATCGTACAATCCTTATGGTATGGATACTCGGCACATCTACCTTTCACGTGAATTGGTTAAAAAGGGTCATGCTGTAACACTTTATTTATCAGATTCTAATCATCAACTGAAACAGTTGCCAAAAGACTATAATCAAGAAGTTGATGGAATAAAAGTTCATTGGATTAAAACGATAAAGTACCAAAAAGCATATGGAATAAGCCGTATTTTATCTTGGTTTGATTTTGAATGGAAACTCCGAAAAGAATTAAAAAAAGAACAGAATGTGGACGTGGTAATTGTCTCCTCCTTGTCGCTTCTGAGTATTTTTAATGGTTTATACTTACAGAGCAAGCACAAGAGTAAATTAGTTTTTGAAATACGAGACATTTGGCCGCTCGTATTGCGACGAATATCAAGCATTACGCGATTTAATCCTTTCTATCGCTTATTGGCATTTGCCGAAAAAAAGGGGTATAAGCAAGCAGATTTAATTGTTGGAACCATGCCAAATTTGGCTACCCATGTACAAGCAACAATTTCAGAAAAGAAAAATGTTATTTGGATACCGCATCTAGTTAATCCTACGCTTCACTATGTAGATTCTCATTCGCATCAAAAGGAACTTACAAAATTCAATCAAAAATTTGAGAAAGTAATTTGTTATGCAGGCAGCATCAACCGATCAAGTTCTATTGAATTATTGCTTCAAGCTGCTGGCGATCAAGCAATGCAAAAAATAGGATTTGTTTTACTTGGTGATGGTCCACTTTTAGAAGAGTTTAAACAAAAGTATAAAGCATCAAATATTCGCTTCTTTGGTAAAATACCGCAGGAAGAAGTGGTTAGCTTTTTAAAAGATTGCGATATCCTTTATGATGGTTACCTAAAAAGTGACATTTATAAATTTGGGAATAGCAGAAATAAGTATGTGGAGTATTGTTTAGCTGCTAAACCTGTACTAATTGGATATGATGGATATCCACTATTTTTTGAAGAAGAACAATGTGGACTTGTTGTTCAACCAGAGTCTGTACAAGCGATTATTACAGGAATTCAATTACTTGTTAATAAAGACCAAAATGAACTTGTTCGAATGGGAGAGAATGCACATAGATTTGCGACCAACTATTTAAACGTAAGTGTCCAAACGGAAAAGTTACTTAATGCCATCACTGTATAAACAATTTTTTAAAAGGGGAGTTGACTTCATCCTTGCATTTGGAGGCTTTATTCTATTGCTGCCACTTTTTGTCTGTACAATAGTTTTATTAGCGTTTAATAACTCTGGTAGCGTGTTTTTTACACAAGTACGGCCGGGATTAAACGAAAAGCCTTTTCGTCTTATCAAATTCAAAACTATGAATGATAAGAAAGACGAAAATGGAAATTTATTACCAGATGCTATTCGTTTAACTACCATTGGAAAATGGGTTAGAAAACTTTCACTGGATGAAATTCCACAGTTGCTAAATGTTATAAAAGGGGATATGTCCTTAATAGGACCACGCCCGTTGCTAATGGAATATCTTCCTCTATACAATGAGGAACAAAAGAAACGACATCAAATTAGACCAGGCATCACGGGATGGGCACAGGTAAATGGAAGAAACAATGTCGATTGGCAAACGAAGTTTGAATTGGATGTTTGGTATGTCAATAACGTAAGCTTCTTATTGGATATTCGAATTCTTGCATTAACAGTTTTTAAAGTGTTAAAAGTGGAAGGGATATCTTCAGAATCTTCAGTAACCATGGAAAAATTTACAGGAAATAAATGATCATATTTGGAGCAAGTGGACATGGAAAAGTGGTTTTTTCAATAGTAGAAAAGGAAACCACCCTATTTTTTGATGATAATCCCGATTTACAGGAATTTCAAGGTTTGAAAGTACATGCGTATTCATCAAACCAGCATGCAAATCAAAAGGTTGTTATTGCAATTGGCGATAATAGAATTCGTAAAAAAGTGACTGATAAGGTTACTCATTCCTATGCTACAGTTATTGCACAATCAGCTGAAGTAGCATCGTCAGCTTCCATTGCTGAAGGCAGTCAGGTGCTTCACGGAGCCATTGTTCAAGCAAGCAGTAGAATTGGCAAGCATTGTATTGTAAATACGGGTGCCAGTGTAGACCATGATTGTATTATCGGAGATTTTTGTCACATCGCTCCTCAAGTTACGCTTTGCGGAGACGTTACTATTGGCGAAGGCACAATTATAGGTGCTGGGAGCACCATTATTCCTGGAATAACAATTGGCAGTTGGTGCAAAATTGGAGCAGGTTCTGTTGTAACTAAAAATATTCCAAATGGCAGTATTGCTGTTGGAAATCCGGCTAGAATTATTAAAACAAATGACTAAAGATAGAATTTTTCTTTCTTCACCTCATATGGGTGGCAAAGAATTGGATTTTATTCATGAGGCTTTTAACAGCAACTGGATAGCTCCATTAGGTCCTAACGTAGATAACTTTGAAAAGGAGTTGGCAGCATATTGCAATATTGATCATTGTGCAGCATTAAGTGCGGGGTCTGCGGCATTGCATCTCGCCCTTATTATCTTAGGAATTGAACAAAACGATGAAGTACTTTGCTCTACATTTACTTTCTCGGCCACGGTAAATGCAATAGCCTACCAAAAAGCAATTCCGGTATTTGTGGATTCAGAA
>CBDUEX010000219.1:0-4118 GCA_965366305.1 uncultured Bacteroidia bacterium
AACAACACTATCGATTGGTGTTGACTCAGAAGCATCTAATACTCCATCATTATCAGCATCATTATATAAATAGATGGTTACACCTCCACTATATAATGGTTCACTTGCATCTTTTACACCATCACCATCTTGATCATTAAATACAGTACCTTGAATCACATTTGGAAGTTTATATCCAAAGTCATTTTCAACATCTGTTTGAACACTTGAAGTAAATTGTGCCGTTTGATAATCATCAGTAGTTAAAGTTGAATTATCCGGTAAATCATTATCATTAATTCCAATAATATAATCATCTGTAGAACCAGAATAGTATACTGAGAATTCATAAAAACCATTCACATCAGTAACAGCACTATCAATTGGAGTAGTTTCTGAAGCGTCTAATACTCCGTCTCCGTCAGTATCCGCATATAGATAAACTACAACTCCTGATTCTCTTGGCTCTCCTGAATCCAAATCACCATCAACGTTCGAATCTAAGAAGACTCTTCCATTAATTGTATTTGGCTCCATGTAACCAAAGTCTTTGTCAGCAACAGTGTTACCCCCTGAGGTAAATGATACCGTTTCAATATTGTCAGTTGTAAATTCAAATTCTGATGGATAGTCTCCAGTTTCAGTGGTTAAGATATAATTCTCTGTTCCTCCACTGTAAATAACACTAAATTCATAATCTCCATTTGAATCTGTTTCTTTACATTCAATTGCAGTTGTTTCAGAAGCATCTAATACTCCATTTCCATTTGCATCGTTATATAAACAAACTGTTACGTTACCTCTACCGTTTTCACCAGCATCAATAGTTTGATCATTATCATTATCGTTCCATACTGTTCCTTTAATGGTATTCCCTACCGTTTCGTAAGAGATACAAACACCCACTGGAACAACAGAATTTGCTGTTGAAGCAGAACCTGTTCCATAAGAAGGATCTTCATAATGAACTAACAGAATACTATCTACTCCACTTGCGAAAGTGGTAGCTACTCCAAGACCACCAATCCATTCTCCTGATGCAACATTATCTGGAACATCAGTAGTATACGGAGTTTCATAAGCAACACTTCCATTCTTGAAAAATACTATTTTCCAAGTTTCAGTTGGTTGCGAAACGTTAACTCTGTTAGCGTATCCATCCCACGATACAACTTCATCTACTGTGATTTTAACAGCAGAGCTGAAATCAGTAGGAAGATTTGGTAGTTTATAGCTAGTTATTTGACCATCGATAAATCGTAACGCTGAACTTTCCGTGTTACCATTTACAGTAACTGTATTTTCCCACTTATAATCTCCTGTAGTACATGAAACTGGTGTTGGAGGCACAATATTACATTGCGACAACATGATATTAATATCTCCAGCAATAAATTGACCACCTGCACCGGCAGTATTTAACCAACCAGATGCTCCAAATCCACTTTGTGTAATGTTTGCATTGTTCCCCATCTGCATTGAAGGACCCATTCTTGAAATCGAAATAGTTCCATACGTTGATGAAGTTATTGTTCCACTTAAATTGGTCCAATACACCCAACCAGTTGAACTACCCGTTGTAAAACAACTACTTGTTTTTGGGCTATTTGCAGGTGCAGATGTTGCATAACCTGAATATAGTAAGTCTACATCATACGTTCCAGATAGACCACTTGCTGATAAATCAGTCGCTATTAAACGAGCATCGCCATTAGAATATTGAATCCATTGGTAATCTGTACTATCTCCATTTAGGGCGTAAGTATTATTGTTTTTGTCTTTTAACCATAAGATGTATGGTGTGCTTGAACATCCTCTTGTGTTCGATACTTTTCTAACACACGAAATAGGATAACAAGCTTTTATACTAACAGTAGCAGAGCTATTATAAGTAACACCGCATATTGTTGTTGCAACACTGTAAGAAGTATTTGATGATGGACTAACAGTAATTGTTTGTGTAGTATCACCATTACTCCATGAATAACTAGGAGTGCATGAACTTGATAAGGTATACTTAATTGCATCTACATAAAATGGCGAACCACCTTCATCTTGAATTTTAATATATCGGTATGCACTTGAAAGTGTGATACAAATATCTTGGTAGCTGTTACCACCATGATTTTTAGTAGAGAGCAACGTGTATGATGCTGTAGAAGGATTGGTAATAGAATTTGCACCACCATAAATTTTGTAGTTAGCATTCTTGCTCGAAGAGTTAACTTTAATACGAATACAAACTTGCGTACCTGAAGGCAACGTACATGGCATCTTCCAAACACCTCTTGTATAAGGCCCGCTAGAACCTCTGCAGAAATATGAACCATTACCATCAGGTTCTCCTGTGGAATAATATAAATGGTCAACATTACCAACAGAATCCACTGCTTCCACAGCGTATCCAGTCAGATCTATTACTGGGCATAACGTAGCAGATTCACCAGGACAAATCTCTTGATCTGGGAGCTCTACGGATGCACAATTCTGTGCTGATAAATTAAAAAAAGTTAAAATTGAAAGAATTACCGTATAGGTAAAAAGGCGTACTAGTCTCTTCATTACGTTCTTAATAAGGTTAGGACTACGAAGTAACAATATTTATGCCACAAGAGTGTCATTCCGTATTAGGTGCTGACTTTAAGCACTTTACGGATATTTCTCGACAATATTATCCCCAACAATGGTTACCCACAATCCCAGAATAAAACAACTTTTTACTCGAATTGAGAAGATAGAGAAGCTAATTTATCACAATTAGCTTGATTGTTTCTCTCATTGAATTATGAATCATTTCTACAAAATAAACTCCATTCTGAAACTCTGAAGTATTCAAGAAATGTTGGCCAGATCCATTCAGTTCTAAAACAATTTGACCACTAGAATTAAGAATTGTGATTTGTGCTTTTAGTAACGAAGGATGCACTTTAAGAATACAGGACTGAGAACTTGGATTTGGAATAAGTTTGATGAAACCATCATTTTTCACTTTCTCTTCTACACCTACATTATTAAAAACATAATAATTTAGTCCTACAATTGATTTTAATAGCTGCCCTTTATTGTTAATTGATACGACTTTTGAAGCAAGCCTCAGCGTATCCCCTTTAACCGTGTAAAACACTTTTAGAACGACGGTATTTGCCGTGGTTAGAAAGCTATCGGATGGTGTTAAATAAAGCTGTACCGAATTCCCGTCATGTATGATATTATTTTGAAACTGTGCAGATTGCACTTTTTCGATTTGTATTCCTACGAAACTGAATTGAGAACCAGATACCCAAGCACCCATTGTATTGAAGGAAATCAATAAATAATTAGAATCTGTATTTACAGAATCGATAGCAATGAAAACCTCCTCTTCTGATATCGTTTTTCTTTTCGGAAACACACAATCTGGATGATCATGATTATACTCAAAACTATCGGTAAAATCAATGCACTTATTGAGCAAATAAGCATCTTGCAAGTTAATATTTTGGTCTCTATTTAAATCTAAACAATTCAGTGCAATAGCATTCTCATCAAGACATTTCGACAATATACTTTCTAGGTCTAAACTATTAATTTGTTCATCTTTGTAACTATCTCCGTAAATAGCTGAACCATTACATTCTCCGTTACAATCAATTTCTGCATCTCCAAAGTTCGTCCCTTCGCAATCCACATATGAATCACAATTAGCCAGCTTAGTTACAGATAAGACTCCGCCACTTCTGCTGATATTGATACATACTTGAGCCCAATTATTATCGAAATTGCTTTCAACTCTACCCAAGGCATCTGGGCGTTTAAGAGGATTAATTCGATTAGCAAGCGTATACTGACCCTCTGGCAAATCTGTTATATCCACCCACTGGCATTCAGTATTTACATCATACAAATCGTTACAAGCAGCGGAAACTCCTTGCGTTTGACAATTGAACTTTGGTAGTGATACATCACATTCAGAATCCATTAAACAAAAACCGTTTTTAAAACCTATTGGGATTTTAAGACCATATTTATCAAAGAGTAAGTAATCAGAATACCCCACATAATGAAAATGCCCATGGCAATTTTCATTGGTAAACTCATTGGGATTATCTCTTGGGTTTCCAAGGTAAAAATCGGCAGCACCTTGGTTATAGATTCTTGTT
>CBDUEX010000220.1:0-4103 GCA_965366305.1 uncultured Bacteroidia bacterium
ATTGGCGTAACAATTAAGGGGATTTTCCTGAAATATATTCTAAAATTGGTAATGCATTCTAGAAATAAGACTATATCTATAAATGGTTACTTTTGCCAACACGCACGTAATAGCCTTAAAATCAATATGTTACGAATGTATTTGAGCGATGGCATAATGATTGTATGTTATTGTAAAAAATACAATAACAGAATGAAACATCAATTTTTACTTTTAATCTTTACTCTTTTTCTTTTGAATGTGAGCAAATCAGTTACTGCACAAAATTGTGGGGTACTTGATAGTGTAACGCATACAATTGTTGACAATGGTAATGGAACTTCAAACTATACATTTGTCGGTTATTTTTCTACCACATCTGGAGGTTCTAAGAGTGTTGATATATCTATCTATTGTGGTTCGAATTACTTTGTAACCAATGATTGTGTTGGGACAACCACATCGCAAACTACCAAAACATATGGGCCATTTAATAATGTCACCACCTGTACAGGAACAATATTTATTGATTGGATAGGAAAGACGACAAACAATTGCGGAGGATCTACATGTGGAGGAGCGGTAGGAATAACACCGGTAACGCCATCTCCGCCATTGCCAGTAAAGCTTGTTAGTTTTGAAGTTGAATTGGTATATGAGAAGTTTGCCAAGTTAAATTGGGAAACAGCTTCTGAAATTAACAATGACCGTTTCGAAGTACAAAGAAAATTAGAATCTGAATCTGAGTTTGTAACTGTAGGTGAGGTAAGAGGTGTTGGAAACAGTACTGAATTAAATAGCTATGAATTCACAGATAATATTCAAGGAATTAGTGGGAAAGTAGGCTACAGATTAAAGCAAGTAGATTATGACAATGAGTTTGAGTATAGCAAAATTCAATATGTAGATGCAAAAGCCATTTCTTCAATCTTGGTTTATCCTAATCCTGCAAGCAATAGTGTAACTATAAATTCTAATTTAGATGGTTTTAATTACGAAATTCTTAATTCTGTTGGACTAAGTATTGTTCAAGGACAAATAGAAGAATCGAATGTAACTATCCAAACAACACAACTTCAGAATGGAGTTTACTTCGTTCGCATAAAAGATTATAAAGGCCTGGAAGTGGAAACGATGAGGCTTTTTATAACAAAATAACACAGGTATAAAATATTATAAGTGCCCAAGTAAGCTAATTTACTTGGGCATTTTTTATGGATAAAAAGTACAAACACTCTAGGCCTAGCTTCATGTAGCGTGTTGCGATTTATAGTGCATAACTAACGCTCAGAGGTTACAGACTTAGATCTTAGCTAACCCCGCTTTTTCTTCTCTAAACCTAGGGTTTTAAAATTGTATATTATTATAAACACTTCAACAGGGGTGAGTTGACAATTTCCAGTATAGCGATTATTCTTTTGCATCAACGTTATTTAATATATACAAGGGGTTGTAGGTTAAAACGATGTAGTTTTTATCAGGCTAATTTTAATTCGTCTATTTCTTCTATTGTTCTTTGAATGCGATAATTTTATTTAGAATTTTATAATTACATGACCAGCTATTTTTACGACAAAAGACTAAAATTGAAAACTTTAAATTTTGCCTTAGTTGGAGCTCTGCTCTTATGTTTCAACACCCTCAATGCTCAAATTACAGGAGATGTTTTTCGAGATTACAATGGAAACGGCACTAAGCAAGCCAATGAACCCTTTGTTTCTGACATCCAAGTTAATGCTTATTCAAGTACGGATGTACTCTGTGGTACAGCAACTACTTCTGGAAATTCATCACCAAACTATTCTCTTACAGGATGTGGGTCGAATGATGTTCGTGTGGAATTTATTATCCCGGCAGGAAATTTTTCTGCTGATAGTGGTGTAGATTTTTCTGCGTTGTCTGGGGTGACTTACGGCTCTGCGGTGCGTTTTGTTACTGGGAGCACTTCTAACGTAAATTTTGCCTTGCATTATGGCGGTGATTATAATTCGGGAACTACCAACGCGGAGTTGTTTATTCCTAAAATGAATATTAATGACCCCACAGGTGGTGGCGGAGGCTCAAGTCCTGGTGCTCAAACTGGGTTTTTCGGATTTGATTATTCGAATACTGGAACAACCACTCCCAATAAAAGCGTAAAATCGGATACCATAGGAACAACCTTTGGAGTAGCCTATAGTGCACAGGCAAATGTTGTATTTACAGCAGCATTTTTGAAAAGACACGCCGGCCTTGGGAGATTAGGCAGTGGTGGTATTTATATGCTAACTCCAAGTTCAACCAGTTTTGATGTGTCTGAATTCTATGATATGGATGCTAACGGGTATAGAACACGTGCGGGTTCTGGTGCTCCTGCTTATGGCAGTGGTACAAGCTATTCTATCTCGGGCAATACTGTTACATACTTGGGTTCAACGGATGCCGTATCTGGCAGTCCTGTTGGTTTAGGTGTAATTGGTACAAATTCTGGCAGAGGCTTAGCAACCGATTTAACTTCCGATGCAAATGACCCTGCAGCCTTCGATCAAGTTGGTAAAGTGGGATTAGGTGGAATTGAAGTTAGTGATGATGGGAAATATTTATATGTAGTAAACTTATATAGCAGATCAGTTTATAGATTAACATTGGATGATGCTTATAACCCAACAAGTGTAACGGCTGTAAATGAATATGCATTGCCATCTGTAACGGTAACTAATGGTGTATTAAGACCTTTTGGAATAAAATACCAACGTGGTAGCCTTTTTGTAGGAGCCGTTGCTACAGGCGAGAACAGTGGTTCGAACACCGTAGGAGGTTCTACGGATATGTACGGCTATGTATTTGAACTTGAAGACGCCAAAGGAAGTGCAAGTTTTAATTCAACTGCAGTAGTTTCTTATCCCCTCAATTATAGAAAAGGTGAACCAGTGCCTTGGTCAGGTTCTTCACTAGGTAACGAATGGGAAGCTTGGACCAATAATAGTGGAGCAGTTTTTATTGTATCAGGCGATGAAGGAACATATCCCACACCAATCTTAAGTGATATCGATTTCTCTGAAAGAGGAGATATGATTATGTCCTTTATGGACCGTAGTGGTCATCAATGGGGCTGGTTGAATAATAGACATGTATCTGGCACAACGTCAGTAAGGTATGCGGTAGGTGGAGATATTCTTATTGCAGGGAAAAATACCGGCACAGGTGCTTATGCTATTGAAAACAATGGGTCAATTACTTCCGTAAATGGCCAATCAATAAACAGCGGAACATCCAATAATCAAGGACCCGGGAACAGTGAATTTTTTAAAGGTGAAACTTATGGTACCAATCATGAAGAAACATCAATGGGGTCAGTTGCACTGCTAAAAGGAACGAATGAGATGATTGCGGTTGTGATGGATCCTAATAGAATATGGTCAGGTGGAACTGAGAAATTATCGACATCTACAGGTGCAGGGATAGCTTCCACAGACTACGAATTATATTACACAGCAAGTGGCTCGCAAGCAACTTTTGGTAAGGCCAATGGTCTGGGAGAAATAGAAATATTAACTGAAGAATCTCCAGTTGAAGTAGGCAATAGAGTATGGTTTGATGAAGATGAAGACGGTATTCAAGATGCAGGTGAACCCGGAATTGCAGATGTGTCATTGGAATTATGTGATTTGGGAACTGATGGAATTGCAGGTACTGCAGATGATGGATTAATTGCTTCTGTAGTTACCGACGTAAATGGCAATTATTATTTTACTACTGCTTCGGGAACCAGTGCAACAGGTATTACTTATAACTGTGCAATTTCATATGATTCAACCTATTTTGTTAAAATAGCTACCGGAGATTGGGATACTTCAGATGGAAGTGGTATCAATGAATTAAGTGGTTACTATTTAACTTTAACGGGAGAAAGCGGAAATGGTAAAGCGGGAATGAGCGACAACGATGGAGTTTTGACTTCAAGCAAAGCAATTGGAGCAACATTTACAATAACAGAAATTGGAGGTAATAACCATGATATTGATTTTGGTTTTAAATTATCAAATATTAGAATTGGAAACTATGTTTGGCTCGATAAAAATGGAGATGGCATTCAATCGGTTGGCGAAAAGCCACTTTCAAATGTTGTCCTCTGCTTGTATGAT
>CBDUEX010000221.1:0-4099 GCA_965366305.1 uncultured Bacteroidia bacterium
CATACAACGTTGGTAATGGTAAAATATCGTACTATGCAAAAAGTGGAATTGACCATGCCGGTGGAGGTGAAAACTCTTATTTAATTGGAGGCACAAGCAATTCTATTAAAAATGATAAAACACCACCCACGGTTGAATTATTTATTGATGATGAAAGTTGGGTGTTTGGTGGAACTACCTCTCCCAATGCTGTTTTATTGGCAAAGTTGTATGATGAAAACGGTTTAAATACCATTGGAAGTGGTATTGGAAGAGAAATGGAAGCGGTGTTAGACAAGGGCACTGAAAATGAAACCCTCATTGTTTTAAACGATTATTACACCCCTGAATTAAACAGCTATCAGGCAGGTAGTATAAAATATCCTTTTGAAAATCTCTCTGCAGGTTTGCATACGCTGTCTATAAAAGTTTGGGATGTATATAATAACTCCGCCGAAGATTATACCGAGTTTATTGTTTCAGAAGGCGGTGATATTGCGATTGATAATCTATTAAATTATCCAAATCCTTTCAACAAATTCACTACTTTTCATTTTGACCATAACAAGGCTGGCGAGAATTTAACAACAACCTTAACCGTAACCACCGTAGCAGGCAAAATTGTACGAAATATAACAAAAGACATCATGAATGCTCCTTCGCACAGTGCCGATATTTCTTGGGATGGTTTGGATGAATATGGAGACAGAATTGCTCGTGGAGTTTACCTTTATACCTTGAATATAAGAGCAGAAGATGGCTCAACACAAAAGAAAACTGAAAAACTATACATCATAAACTAATAAAAATAAATGATACATTTGCCAACAAATACTTACAAGTTGAAAAAGAAAATATTAATTGCTTTTACCATTCTTTGCTTCTTTAATGTGAATGCACAGAATACCGTGAATACAAATACTGACCTTTTAGGACAACGAAATGTAATTACTACTGCGGCTCCTTTTTTATTAATAAGTCCTGATTCTCGTGCAGCTGGCATGGGTGATATGGGTGTAGCAACATCAGCTGATGCTAACTCTATTCACTGGAATCCTTCAAAATTGGCATTTATTGAAAAAGAATCAGGTATTTCTCTATCTGCAGCTCCTTGGTTGCGTACGTTGGTTCCTGATATTTGGTTTTACTACCTTGCAGGATATAAAAAATTAGACAAGCGAAGCACTATTGCTGGATCGTTGCGATATTTCACTTTAGGAGATATTCAATTTACAGATATCAACGGAAATCCAAACGGAAACTATGAGCCTAAAGAATTTGCGTTAGATGGAGCTTATGCTCGTCAATTATCTGATAATTTATCCTTGGGTATAGCTCTTCGATTTATCTTTTCGGATTTAGCTCGTGGACAAGTAGGTGTTAGTGGTTCTGAAATTAAAGCAGGAATTGCTGGTGCTGGTGATGTTTCGATGACGTACATGAATGACGTTAAAGTAGGTGGAACAAAATTTGATTATACCATTGGTGGAAACATTAGCAATATTGGTAACAAGATTACATATACAACTGAAGCGAACAGAGATTTCATTCCAGTTAACTTAAGATTAGGAACGTATTGGAATACAGAAATTGATGAATTCAATGAAATAGGATTTGGTGTTGATTTCAACAAATTGTTAGTGCCAACTCCACAATATGAGTACGATAGTGCTGGAAATATTGAAGGTAGAGTTATTGATGATGGACCTCCAATTCAAGGAATGCTTTCTTCGTTTGGAGATGCTCCAGGTGGATTTAAAGAAGAAATGAAAGAAGTTAACTTCTCTCTTGGATTAGAATATTGGTACGCAAAGCAATTTGCTTTGAGAATCGGTTACTTTAATGAGGCTGATACCAAAGGTGCTCGTAAGTATGTAACTTTCGGTGCTGGTCTTAAATACAAAGTATTTCAAATTGATGCGGCTTATCTTCAACCATTTACTCGAAGACATCCACTTCAAAATACCATTAGAATGAGTTTATTGTTTGACATTGACGCATTTAGCGATCAAAAGAAATAATAGCTTAAAAAGATCTTTAAAAGCCATTTGTTAACTCAAGTGGCTTTTTTTATTCCTGTAAAAATGGATTGGATATTCGCTCTTGACCAATAGTGGTTATTGGACCGTGACCAGAGTAAACCACAGTATCGTCTGGAAGATCGAATAAGCGAGTTTTAATGCTAGTAATGAGCGTGTCGAAATCACCTCCAGGCAAGTCAGTTCTTCCTATACTTCCTTGAAATAACACATCCCCTCCAATTAAGAAACCATCTTCTTTACTGTAAAAACACACACTTCCAGGAGAATGTCCAGGAGCAAAAATCACTTCTAAAACAGTATCTCCAAAAGCTATTTCAGACCCATCTTTGAGCCCAATTTTTGCGGGAACCAATTTCTCCATGTCTAGTCCGTATTGGTTTGCAACGGCTGCTGCACTATCATAAACTATTTTATCTTCTTTGTTTAATTCAGGCGATAAGTTGTAAGTTGAATTCACCCAATTCACTCCAAATACATGATCAAGGTGAGCATGGGTTAAAATTAAGCGAGAGGGTTTCAAGGACTTGGAGTTCAAATACTCAAAAAACGCAGCGTTTTCTTGGGCATGATACATCCCCGGATCAATAATGATTGCTTGGTCATTTTCATCAGATAAGATGTAAGTATTTTCGGAAAAAGGGCCGTAAGTTAGTTGATGAACAGTTATCATGAATATGCTGATTTTAAGTCTTGGTCTCGTGTGGCATCCATTTTTAATGCTGTAAAAATGAACAAACTAAATGCTAATATAGAGGAGCCACCATACGAAATTAAGGGCAGGGGAATTCCTATAACAGGCATTAGTCCAATAGTCATTCCTACGTTCACTGCTAAGTGAAAAAACAGAATAGACGCCAAACTAAATATAAAGATTCGTTTAAATTTCTTCTTGGCTCGAGCCGCTAAATGATACAGCCTTAAAATAAAGGCAACGAATAAAAGAATGGTTAGCGAGCTAATGAGCCACCCTCCTTCTTCACCAATGGTACAAAAGATAAAGTCGGTTGTTTGCTCTGGAATAAAGTCTCCTTTGGTATGCGATCCGTTTAAAAAGCCTTTACCACTAAATCCACCAGAACCAATGGCAATTTTGGCCTGATCCACATTATATCCTGCCCCTTTTTTATCTTCCAATAAATTAAGAGTTACTAATATTCGTTTTTGTTGATGTTCTTGAAGTACGTTTTTGAAAATAAACTGAACGCTTAAACTAAATAGAATTACACCAATTGCAGTTATTACAGATGGCAAAATGATTTTCTTAGTTGTATAATTAAAAGCATAATAAATCAATAACAACACCAATACTGTTATTCCAAAACTAACCACACCAAACACCAAAGTCATCACAAAAATGGCAATAGCGAGGATACCTAGAATTAGCACCCAAGGACTAAGTCCTTCGCGGTATAACACCAACACAAAGCTTAAAAAAACAAGGGCAGACCCCGTGTCTCTTTGTAACACAATTAAAATCATAGGAACAACAATTATTCCGATAATGATCATTAAATGCTTCCTGTTTTTAAGCGACACTTCAATATTGCTTAAAAATGCAGATAAGGCGAACGCAGTACCATACTTTGCAAACTCAGCTGGTTGAAGACTAAATGCACCTATTTTTATCCAAGATTTCGCACCATTAATTTCGGTACCTACCAGCAATACTGCGATAAGCAATAACATCAGCAGTATATAGAAGTACCAGCTAAACACTTCAAAGAAGTTGGCATTGAGTAAGAAGATTACTGCACCTATAAAAACAGATACGCCAAACCACATCATTTGCTTTCCACTTCTGCCTTCAAGCAGTGAAAACACACCTTGTTCGGAAGTGGCAGAATAAACACTGGCAATTCCAATTACAGAGATACATAAAAATAGGAACAGGCTTAATATGTCAATTCTCGACTTACTTTCCATTGTATAAACTATCTCTAAATGCTTTAAACTTATCTGGAATAAGATCGGTATTAATTAATCGATCTTCAAAATTCTTACGAGATGATACTGCAGAGTCGGGCATTAAGTATTTCTCAATCATAAGATGGGCAATTGGTGCTGCCCATGTTGCTCCA
>CBDUEX010000222.1:0-4084 GCA_965366305.1 uncultured Bacteroidia bacterium
TAGAATAATAAAATCATAACTCTCTAAACTTCCAAAATCAATTGCGGCACTGGATGTGGACTGAAAACTGAATCCCGCGTCCTTATCAAATATTTTTCTAATCTCGTTTGAAGCATTGCCCACATGCAATACATGAATGCTTTTCTTAACCAATAGCGTAAAATAATATGTGTTGTCAAACACTACTGGAACGTCGTCGATTGTAAGTTCTCCTTCAATCCACCCTGCGGCTGATGGAGTAAACCCAACGTCTAAAATCACTTCCGACTTTCCGTCTAAGCTAAAACTCTCTACTCCTTGTTGCACCCTATTAATTCGAAGTACCATAGAAGACGACTCTACCTTATCCGTACCATTATTCACAATTTTTACTTTCAGTTTCACTGGTTCACCTGCTCTAGAAATCGGCTCATCCAGCCAAGCAGAATCGATGGATAGATTTTGAAGCTTTACAGGTTCAACTTGAAAAAGATTTAATTGAATACTACTATCGATGAGAGCCGATTGGTTTAACCCATTGTTTTGAAAATCACTTATGGCCACAGTTTGCTGCGAACTGAAGTCGTTGGAGACATACACATTGTTCACCTTTTGAAGCACCTTAGATAAATCGTTTGGATGAAACGAAACATCCATGTCATCAATAATTTTTATCGCATTGGAAGCAGATTGCAGTTTATTTGAAAAAGGGCTGAGCGTATTGTCGATTATTTGAATTTCAGATTCTGGCGGCAAGTTTTGGATCAGTTCTCGGGCCAAGTTTTTGGAGTTTTCAAACAGCTGGCCATCCTCCCCTTCGGCATTCATGCTCTGAGAGTTATCTAAATAGATACTAATTAGATTCTTTCCGGTGGTACTTCCATTGGTTGGAATAAATGGTCGTGCAAATGCAAAAACGAGAGCAGCGATAGCTAAAATTCTTGTTGCAAGCACCAAATACTTTTTGATTTGACGTGTTTTTCTACTCTCTGTTTGAATGTGCTTCAACATCTGCACATTACTAAAAATGACCTTTTTGTATTTCCGGAAATTAAAAAGATGAATTATTAGTGGAATGGCAATTAGAAAAAGAGCCCATAGGAAATTCGGATTTTGAAAATTCATCTAAATGTACGCGAATTTAAAACGCTAATTCAATAAGTAGAGTATTTCAATAAATTAGGATTTATAAATCTGTATGTTTGTGCACTGCAAATGAAGCTATCAGTTGTTATAGTAAACTACAACGTAAAGCACTTTTTAGAGCAATGTTTAAAGTCTGTAGAAAAGGCTTTGGACACTATGAACGCTGAAGTAATTGTGGTTGACAACAACTCTGTAGATGGTTCGGTTACCATGCTTCACGAGAACTTTCCCAATGTTCATGTTATTGCAAACAAAGAAAATGGCGGTTTTAGCAAGGCCAATAATCAAGCCATTAAAATCAGTAAAGGCGAATATGTTCTGCTTTTAAATCCCGACACTATTGTTCCAGAGAA
Organism: uncultured Bacteroidia bacterium; assembly: GCA_965366305.1. Lineage (GTDB taxonomy): Bacteria > Bacteroidota > Bacteroidia > NS11-12g > UBA9320 > UBA9320. The sequence goes on from CBDUEX010000222.1 coordinate 1,479, forward strand.
TTGCTTTTCACGTTTAATTGATTTTATGGATAAAACTCCTGATGCTGGGGCTTGTGGAGTGCATATGGTAGATGGTCAAGGAAAATTTTTACCAGAAAGCAAACGAGGATTGCCTACTCCAGAAGTAGCACTTTATAAAATGATAGGGCTCAATAAGGTATTTCCTAAATCTAAAAAATTTAGTAAATATCATTTGGGATATTTGGCGAATGATGAAACCAATGAAGTAGATATTTTATCGGGAGCATTTATGTTTATCCGTAAAAAAGTTTTGGATGAAATCGGACTACTAGATGAAACATTTTTCATGTATGGCGAGGATATTGATTTGAGTTATCGCATTACACAAGCAGGTTGGAAAAACTATTATTTTGCTGATACTTCTATCATCCATTACAAAGGAGAAAGCACAAAAAAGCTCAGCACCAACTATGTAAAGGTCTTTTACAAGGCCATGATCATTTTTGCCGAGAAACACTATACAGGAAGAAATAAAAAGCTGTTTACCTTCTTTATTAATACGGCAATTTATGCTCGAGCAGGTCTAACACTTTTTGCCAATATTTTTAGAAAGTATTGGATGCCGTTAGTTGAAATTATACTCATATTTGGTAGCTTATTTTATCTCAAAGGATATTGGGAAGAACATATTAAGTTTATTAAATCCTACCCTAAAGAGATGATTACCATACACTTACCCTATTACACCATGGTATGGGTTTTAAGTATGTGGTTCAACGGCAGTTATTCTGCACCATTCAATTTCAGTAAAATGATGCGAAGTATTTTGATTGGTACCGTAATCATTTTTATGATTTATGGGCTGTTGCCTAATCATTTGCATTTTAGTAGAGGTATAATCTTATTTGGAAGTTTAGTAATCGCTGCGGTGTTGCTTTTTTGGAGAACGTGTTTTCATTTCATCAAATACAAAACACTCGACTTTAGTCAACGAAATAACATTAAAAGCCTTTTGGTAGGTAATGTTAAACAATGGCAAAAAGTGAATGAATTGCTTAAATCGTATAACAAAAATTATCAGCAATTGGGCTTCGTTTCCAATCTAAAGCAAAACGATGCACATTATCTTGGTGAAATTAATCAACTCCAAGAATTGGTGTCCATTTATGGTGTAAATGAGATCATTTTTAGTGGCGATTGTATTTCCTCAGAAGAAACGATGAAGTGGATGAATAGTATAGGACCTCAAGTGAATTATTATACTCTTCCGGCCAATAGTGATTACGTAATTGGCAGTCACTCTAAAAATGGCAACGGCTTGTATTTTGGTGAACAAATTGAACTCAATTTGTCGAAACAAGAATTCCGAACACAAAAGCGATTGTTTGACATCACTCTTGCAATTATTAGTTTAGTGTTAAGTCCGGTTTTATACCTGATTCCTAAAACCAAAACTTGGGTTCAAAACTGTCTATCTGTATTAACTGGGAAAAAATCGTGGGTTGGTTACTCGACGGACCTAGACACTAGTCTACCAACGATTAAACCAGGAATTTACACTACTTCTTACATGCTTAAAGACAGCAACAAAAAATTTGAGCAAAATTTAGACAAACTCTACGCAAAGAATTACACCCCAATTTTAGACCTTCAAGCAATGCTCTCTAGCTAGTAAAAACGGGCTTCTATCACAAATAACGGTATATTTGTAAATCGAGTTACCTTAGTTTGAAGCTGCGTATAATACATAGTGTTTTTATTACCTTATTATCAATTGGATGTTTTGCCCAAGTAAAACTTGGGGTAACCATAACAAATCCTAGTGATGTGCATTTATGCAATACATCAGATTATATTGAAATAGAAGTAAGAAACATTTCTGCTTCAACCGTAACAAGCATTGAAACAGAGGTTGTTATGCCCACTGGCATGACCTACGTTTCAAGCTCAATAAGCAGCAGTAATGTAACGGAGAAGAGCATTACCAATCTTTCTAAACCAACCTTTAGCATTCCTGACTTAAGCATAACTCAAGCAGCTACCTTCAAAATAAAGGTAAATACAGAATGTGCTATGAGCGGGTATTTGAACAATGGCGGTCTTGCGGTTTTAAAAACTACTACCTTGTATAATGGAGGAACTGCCACTAAAAACTCTGCTGCATTAAACATTAAGCAGCCTTCATTGCAAATTGCCAGCATAACAAATCAATTAAAAACGGCAGATTTAGGAGAAATCTATGAACGACAAATCACCATTAAGAACAATGGAACAGGAAAATTAAAAGGGTTTGTTTTTGAACGTGATTATCAAAATGGGCAAGCTTTACTTTCAACAACTGGTGGAGCAATAACACAATCTGGCACCAAGACTACTTCAACGCTTAGTTCAACTCATTTTACTTCAATTGGGAATAATGATGGGTTTTTAGACCTTAACGAAACCATTGTATTTAAAGATAGTATTATGGTACAATCGTGCAATAACCTAAAGGCTAACTACGAAGCACAGTGGGGTTGCAATTCACAAGTATGCTCAAATACAAAATCCTCTGGCAACACAACCATTACTGCTAAAAATCCCATTTTAGAAATGACTGCTACAGCTTCCAATTCAAAATGCTTAGGGTCAAGTATACAGCATGA
>CBDUEX010000223.1:0-4078 GCA_965366305.1 uncultured Bacteroidia bacterium
ACTGATGGTTGCAGACTTACCAAATGGTGTCTACTTCCTGAAATTTAGAAGTGAAGGTGTTCTTCGTCAGTCAAAGCTGATTGTGCAACACTAAAATGAGGATAGTTCTATCTGTCGTTATTTTTCTTACCTGTTTTGCAGGATATTCACAAACAGACACGTTTGACATTTATATAAATACAGGTCAGCATCAGCTCGTTGACAGTTCATTTGTCCCAGTTAAGGCGTTTAATAAAACATCAACATTAAGCTTCGATGCTCAGTTGTTCAAATTTACCATGAACAAAGATGTGGTGTTGCACTTCATAAATAATGACACCGTAAATCATCAAGTTGAAATAAGTGATTATGGCATTAGTACAACCATAAATGCAAGTTCAGAAGACTACGAGCTTTTTCCCGCAAACCTTCAAGGAACATTTAGCATGTTCTCTAAGTCGCTAGTCTCGAGCCATGATTATCTTGGTCTTTCGGCAATGATTGTGGTGGGGAACACTACCAATGCATTCTATTGGAACATCAAAGATTTACAGTCATCATTCAATCAATCCATTGCTAGCGGAGGCTCTGTTGATTTCGGCAATTACGATCCTAACTATTTCTTAATTAATGGGAAAAGCAATCCTGATATAGGTTTAGATACACTCGCAAAGATTGTGGGAAATGTTGGTGACACGATAACCTTACACATTCTAAATTCAGGCAATTCAGTTCATTCATTACACTTTCATGGTTATCACTTCAGGGTGCTGTATGCTAGTAAATTTCCTGAAAGAAAAAATTGGATAAAAGATACTTACGGGATGTATAGTAAAGAAATTGTTGTGTTAGAACTTGTTCCAGACAAACCTGGGGAGTATCCTGTTCATGATCACAATTTGGTGGCCACTACAGCAAATAATATTTATCCTAATGGAATGTTCACCACTATTGTAATAGCAGAATGAGAAATATAGTATTCCTCATATCGTTTGTTTTAGGTGTTCAAGCTTTTTCACAAAGCACCACGTTATTAATTGCACGAAATACAGGATCTAAAGTTTTGGAAGATAGCACAGTGATTCGCATATTAGGTTATGCAGAAAAGCTCTCGGCAAACCCTTCTATGCCTGGTCCAACGCTAACGTATTATGAAGGTGATTCTGTTATCATTGATATGTGGAATGTTTCTCAAGGAGCTCCTCATACAATTCATTTGCATGGATTGGATGTTGATCAACAAAATGATGGCGTGCCTCATTTAAGTTTTGCTCCTGAACATATGGAGCATGGGTTTTATCGTTTCAAAGCTCCACATCCAGGAACGTATTTGTATCACTGCCATGTTGTTTCAGTTATTCACGTGCAAGCAGGCATGTATGGATTGCTAATTGTAAAACCTCAAGGAGATTCCTTATCAACGTGGGATGGAGGATATTCCTATGCAAGTGAGTACAGCTTTTTATTATCGGAAGTAGATACGTTATGGCACAAAGATGCCGTGTTAAAACATCCAGTAGGAGTGGAACATGTAACTATTCCACCTTATGTGCCTACTTATTTTCTAATCAATGGACTTTCAGGTCATCAGCTTAGAGAAAGTGATAAGAAGGCTTTTTTAGTGAACGACAATACTTATTTGCGATTGGCAAACATTGGTTATTATGCCAATACCTACCATTTCCCTTCTGGACTGAATGCAAAAATTATCGAGTCCGATGGGAGGCCCTTACCTAAAGAAATTCTAACCGACTCTTTGGTGGTTTTTCCAGGTGAGCGGTATGGTGTTTTAATTGCTCCAACACAAATAGTTACCGATTCAATTCAAGTAGATTTTCAGAATTTAAACACCTTGAAAACGAAAGGAACCGAATACATCCATTTTGCAGTAAAAGATCAACTCGCTGTTCAGCCCTTGAATGAGTTAAAGATGAGTGTTTCGCCAAACCCTTTTATCAATCGCATAAATGTTACACTTCCTAACAAAGAAAATATTGTAAGCATTGAATTGTATGCGGTTAATGGTGAGGTTATCCTATCAAAAAAAGAATCTTCATTTATAACAACGAATGAGGTCCCTGCAGGTATTTATTTTCTTAAAGTAACGACTGACTCTGATTTGGAATTTGTGGATGTTGTAATTAAAAACTAGCTTCCTTCTTTCGAGCTTGATAAAAAGGCTTTAGACAACGCATCTTTCTTAAATAGTGCTAGGTAGATCATGATTGCACTTACAATCGAGGCTAAAAACTCACCTATTGGAATTGAGACCCAGATACCATCCAACTGGTAAAACATGGGCAGAATTATTACAAGAGGAATCATGAAAAGGCCTTGTCGTGCTAATGTAAGAAACATCGCAGGTCCAGTTTTCCCAATAGCTTGGAAGTAAGCAGCTCCAATAAAACCAATACCCATTAGGTGTAGTGAAAGAAAAACAATTTTTAACGCCCGAGGCGTATTCAGTCGCAGGTCAACATCTTCTGTAAAGAATCCTATCAACTGCTCAGAAAAAAGATAGATAAGCACAAACATAAATGTAGAGGCTAATGTGGTCCATTTCAACGCCAACCAAATACTGTTTTTTAATCTGTCAAATTGTTTTGAACCATAATTGTAACCTACAATAGGCATTAAGCCTTGAGTTACGCCAATATTTGGGAAAGCCACAAAAAGTGTGAAGGTTCTAATAAGTCCATATATTGCTATTGCATGTGCACCTCCAGCATTGCCCATGCCATCAAAAAACTCAATTAATCCATATTTATTCAATGCATTGTTTAGCACTATTGCTAGTACACTAAAACTGCCCTGGCGAACAAGTGTTACTGATCCAATACTGCTCATTTCACGCACTATAGGAGCACTGTACTTGAGAAATTTTCGTGAAATACTCAACTCACTTTTACCGGTTAAAAAGAACCAGGCAGTGTAAACGCCACTGAAAATATAACCTAACGTTGTTGCCCATGCGGCACCTGCAATTCCCATGTCGTAGTAGTAAATAAGAATAGGGTCAAGAGCAATATTAACAACTGCGGGAATGATTAGCGTTAACATCGCAACTTTCGGTTTCCCTTCGGCCCGAATTACGTTATTACTCATCATTGCCCATCCTAAGAAGGGTATCCCGATTAATAAAATATTGAAATATGTTTTGGCTTCTGGCAGAATTAAAGCATTGGCCCCAAACAATCGAAGTATCGGTTCATTAAACAGATATCCCAATAACACAAAGGAAATTACAAGTGTAATTGTTAACCGAAGTTGATTGCCGAATGTAAGTTCAGCCTTTTCTTTTTCATTATTGCCTAAAGCTCTCGAAATAATACTTGAACCTCCAATTCCGATGGCCATACCAAAGGATGAAATTAGAAAAGTAATGGGTAATACAACGGTAATTGCTCCAATTGCAGTTTCTCCGATAAACCGACTCACAAAAAATGTGTCGACCATCTGGTAAAGCGACATCACCAAAAATCCCATAGCCGCAGGTACACTTTGTTGAAGAAGAAGTTTTCCTATACTTTCAGTACCAAGTTTATCTGAGGTTTTTTTCAAAGATGCGAATGTAGAAAATATTTAGAAAGCCATACTATTCGGCTTAAGCCAAATACGATCGGAACATCCAAGCTTCTTTTTCTTGAATTTTAATGTAGTCACTCATTTGAGCGGCTGTTCCCTCGTCATCAATTTCTGTTGCTAATTTCAGAATCTCACGTTCTTTACTAATGATAATGGTGTAGCTTTCAAGAATGTTCTCCAAAGCAAGTTTGCCATCAGTAACATGGGTCATTTCTTTAATTGACGAGTGCTTTAGATTGTCCGAAAACGAGTGTAAAGGTGTTCCTTCCAGGGTTAAAATTCGTTCTGCAATTTCATCGATTTGAAGTACTAATACGTTGTATATTTCTTCAAATTTTAAGTGAAGCTCGAAAAACTCTTTTCCTTTAATATTCCAGTGGAAGCCTCTTGTATTCATGTACAATACAGAATAAGTGGCTAATAGGTTATTTAGCTCTGTAACAATTGCCTTGGTTTGTGTGGTGGGTAGTCCTATTGAATTCATGCTTCAAAGGTAGAGTGAGCAGTCTCTTCC
>CBDUEX010000224.1:0-4056 GCA_965366305.1 uncultured Bacteroidia bacterium
CGATTAATCGGTATTGATTATGCAATGGAAGGAATTAGAGCCAAATATAAAATCACCGATAATTTTACAGTGAAGGCATTTACTGGTAAGCAAAAAGGTTTTCAAGAGAATCGTTTTGGCACATCACCCCAAATTATAAAAGGGATTAATGCCGAGAAAGCATTTACCTCTAAAAATGGAACTACTTTAAATTTAGGAGCCTCTGCAATTAACAGAACCCTAGACGAAAACACCATGACTGGATTGGTAACTGAAATAAACTCGATTCCACTAGCAGACCGATTTTATCCGAAATATAATGTCTATGGAATGAATGGATACTTTACCTTGAATTGGAAAGATTTTGGATTCAATGGGGAGTACAACTATAAATCAAAGGAAGCAATTCGAGACAATGACGGCAACCTGTTTTTTAGTAATGGAAATATTATTTTTGGTGGAGCAAGCTATTCCAAAAGACGGCTTGGAAAGGACAAAAAGGGGGGCTTAGGAATTAATGCCCAGTATCGAAGAATTGAAAACTTTCCTCTAACAGTATCTCCCTACGTGAGCTTGTTGAACGGAATTGTTACCTATCAGCCTTCATTTACACGACAAGCAAGTTATAGAATGCTAGCTCGATATCAGGCACCTGCTCAAGCTCTAGGAGAGCAAGCTTATCAAGCAGAGATAATTTACTCACCTACTAAGAAAACAAGCTTTCAAATAAATTATTCAGACATTAAAACACTTGAAGGAAAGCAACTGTACAGTGAGCGGTATGCCAAAATTGAACAAAAGCTTAGTAAAAAGTGGAAGGGTAAATTAGGACTACAAAGCGTTATATATAACCAACCCGTTTATGAAGGGAAAGACGAGAAGTACGGAAACGTAGAGACGGTTACTCCATTTTTTGAGCTTACTTACAAGGTAAATAGAAAGAATAGCATTCGATTTGAATCGCAATACTTAATCACAGAACAAGATTTAGGAAGCTTCTATCATGGAATTTTAGAATGGAATAGCTCTCCTAATTTTTCTGTCGCACTTAGCGATATGATTAATACAGATCCAGTAAGAAAAGTAAACCCTACATTGGCAGACCAAGTGTTACATTATCCGACCATTTTTGTGAAATACAACATTAAAACCACATCATTCACAGCGGCTTATGTTAAACAAGTGGAAGGGGTAAATTGTACAGGAGGTATTTGTAGATTAGAACCCGCTTTTAGTGGCTTAAGATTTACTTTAAGCACACAGTTCTAACGCTCTAGTATAAAGGCAGTTTCTTTGTATATGTGGGTGAAATGATCGCGTAAATTTTGTGCATCATTTTGGTCATCACTTGAAGCAGTAATTACCCTATTTAATCCTCTAATTTTTTCGATTACGCCATCTTTTCCGCTATCTTTTACACGCTTCAACATTCTGTCTGCATTGGATCTGTTTCCAAAGCTCCCAACCACAATCAGGTATTTCTTACTTAAGTCAATTCCGCCAGTTGATATTGGTGAAACTTCTTCGATTACCTCTTGCTCTTGAACATCCTCTTCAACCTCAGTTAGCTCCTCGTCCATAGCCTCTTCTTGATAAGCCTCTTCGTTGCTTTCGTCAATGAATGACGCTTCGTCATCAACAAAATCATTGTTCTCCACTTCTTCCATGTTTTCAGTAACACTTGCAGTATCTTCTTTCTTTTCAGAGTTAAAGCTAATACCTCTTAAGAAAACAAACCAAACAAAAAGCAAAAGCAATGATATGTAACCGAACCATTTAAGGAATTTCATGCTGCAAAAATAGAATGGATAAAGCTAGAAAAACAAAAAGCCCTGCTTTATTTCAAAACAGGGCTTTATTTCTTATTGTTTTTAATTATTTAGCTGAAGCAAAACGACTTGCCACTTCATTCCAGTTTACTACATTAAAGAATGCATTAATGTAATCTGGTCTTCTGTTTTGGTAGTTAAGATAGTATGCGTGTTCCCATACATCAATTGCTAAGATAGGAGTACCTCCACAACCAATTCCTGGCATCAAAGGATTGTCTTGGTTTGCTGATGAACATACTTCTAGTTTGCCATCTTTAACACATAACCATGCCCAACCAGATCCAAAGCGAGTTGCAGCTGCCTTTGAGAACGCTTCTTTAAAACCATCAAAACTTCCAAAAGCACTATCAATAGCAGCAGCTAATTCTCCAGTTGGAGTACCGCCACCGTTTGGGCTCATTACCTTCCAAAAAAGCGAGTGATTATAAAATCCACCACCATTGTTTCTAACGGCATTGTTGTTCATATCCAGGTTAGTAAGAATATCTTCAATGCTTTTTCCTTCTAAATCTGTACCTGCAACGGCATTGTTTAAATTGTTCGTATATCCGGCATGGTGTTTACCGTGATGAATCTCCATTGTTCTTGTATCAATGTTTGGTTCTAGTGCATCGTGTGCATATGGTAAGCTTGGTAATTCAAATGACATAATTATTTATTTTAAGTTTATTAGTGAGCAAATCTAATAATAGTACATTGTATTTATAAATTTGTTTGCTTATAGCACAATAAAAATGGTTGATATGGACATAGAAAGTGCAATTTTACAGCGACGGGCGGTTTATCCTACGCTGTATTCTGGAGAAATAGTCCCAGAAGATGTTCTTGAAAAAATGTTGGAGCTTGCAAACTGGGCCCCAACCCACAAGAATACAGAACCATGGCGGTTTAAAGTATATTCTGGAGAATCCAAAATTCGACTGTTAGATCAATGCAAAAGGTGCTATATTCAAGAGACTTCTGCCGAAATCTTTAACCAAAGAAAACTTGAAAAAATCGAGAGCCGTAAAGCCTCTGTGAGCCATGTAATTGCCATTTGCATGAAAAGAAACAAGCATCTGTTGCCAGAATTTGAAGAGATATCCTCTGTTGCTATGGCGGTTCAAAATATGTGGCTTTTTCTAGGAAGTACTCAAAGATATGGTGGGTACTGGAGCACTCCACCCTATACTTTTGGTGATGAGTTTGCTAGTTTTCTGCATTTGAAAGAAGACGAAAAATGTTTGGGTCTGTTCTACGTTGGCACACTAAAAAAAGACATTCTACTGCCCAAAGGAGTTCGAGGAGATTGGAGAAATAAAGTTGGATTTATATAGTGACGGGTTTAATTTAGAATACAATTATTTAACTATCCACATTGTGTTTATAATGTAAATAGGTACTTTCGCGGAAGAAATGGAAGTAAATCTAGATACTATTTTAAAAGCAGGAACTTCTTTAAACAAAGATGTTTTAACTAAAGCTTCGGACAATTTTATTAAAGAAGTAAAGGAGAAGCAAGAAAAGGTATTATCTCTTAAAGTTGTTAATAAGGATCAACTTAGAGCAGTAGTTCAACTTTAATTGACTTAAAAGTACTGTGGAGTTAGCCGTTTACTCACAAGAAGCTCTGGCTAGTGCATTATCGAATGATTTCACAGGTTCTGATGTCATAAAAAACAAGAACCATTTTATATATCTTTCTGAATATTTAGGAGATTCAGGAGTAAAAGCAGCAACAATTTTAATAGAAAACGACTATGTAAGTAAGGATTACTTAATAGATTATATTTCCTATTATTCCTTGTGTTTTTCAGACTATCATAAAAGATGTAAAAGGATACACTTTTTTGATCGAAACATTACAGACGAAGACCTACGTAATTTTATTTTATCTGACGGGAATAAGCATAATTTCAGTGAATCGTATTTGGGTTTTATTGTTGTAAAACCCATTCCTTCAAGAGTGATTGGATTTACAATCTTAAAGACATATAGCAATGAAAATGGGGCGACTTCTAGAAACTACTGGGGGGTTAGAAAATATAAGGTTCATTTGTATGGCAAAGAACTAGAGATTGAATCGTTAGCTTTTCAAGAGCAAGATAGCGTAACTGCAGCATGTGCTACAACTGCTATATGGTCAATGCTTAACAAAGCTTCTGCTAACTTCTATACTACGTTAAAATCACCCTCTGAAATAACAAAGGATGCTGATAACGTTTCACCAAATGGGAGCAGATTGTTTCCAAATAAAGGTTTGAGC
>CBDUEX010000225.1:0-4048 GCA_965366305.1 uncultured Bacteroidia bacterium
CACCAGTAATGTTCGAGTAAATTGAATCATCAAACTTGCGATGTAAATTCAAATGAACTTTACCGTCTGTTAATTTAGCAAGTGCATTAATTCCAGCTTGTAAATTAGACTCTTCTCCTTTAAGTGTTATGGCAAGATCTGCCGCTAAAGGTGCTGAGTCAAATCCAGAGATATGAATCGCTTTTGGTATAACATCAAGTTCTGCAAGAGTTCCAAATGGTCGTTGAACGATATATGGCCATAATCCAGCTTCTAAAAACAATGCTTTAATCTCATCAGCCGACTTGCTTGTGTAACCTGATGTATTAAATTCTTTGTAAGATATTGAAGAATCTGCAAGAACTCTAATTTCTTGAATTGCTCGTCTATCACCTCTAACGATTTCTGCAACTTCACCACTTACTGGTGATGTAAAACAAATTTGACTATTCTTTTTGTCAACAAACAGGCAATCTCCTGCTTTAACTTCATCCCCTTGCTTCACCATCAACTTCGGAATTAATCCTTTGAAGTCTATTGGCTTAATTGCAAAAGTGGTTGAGGTTGACACCGTATGAAGTTCATTCGTTGGCTTTCCATCCAATGAAATGTTCTTTCCACGTTTGATTTTTATTTCTTTACCCATTAAAGCTCTTGAAAAATTGGTGCAAATGTATGACATTGACCAAACTTTTAGCTTCGTTTTTTTAAGAAAAGCTAAAAGTGTATTCTGTTCACAACTAATGTGGCTAAACTACCTGCAAAATAGACAGATATAGCTTATTTTTAATTAATACAAATAAACTAATATTGAACACCGGGAGCTGTAGATTTTCGAATAGAAATAACGTAGGTTAAGGCTATCACATTAATCATTGAAATGGCTAAAAACACGTATTTGAAATTTTCGGGCACATTTCCATAGATTGCTGCTGAACCAAACGAGCCAATGCTAATTCCTATTTCCAACGCTATAAACAAGGTTGCCATTGCTCTTCCAGACTTAATTCCATCGGCAACATCCACTGCCCAAGCAAATATGGCGGGTGAATTAATCCCAGATGCGATTCCACAAGTTATACCTGCCAAATAAAAAGCATTGAGGTTTATACTTGAAAGTAAAAGTGAGCTTATTATCCAAAACGATGTTCCAATTAAACAGCTTTTTGCCCTTCCAATTTTATCTGACAACTTACTGGTAAAAAGGCGTGTTACAATAGTAGAAACCGTCATAATGGACAAGAATAATCCTTTGTTACTTATGCCTAAATGCTTCGAGTAATCGGGAATTAGTGTTAACAATGCTCCAAAAGTGGTTACGGTGAGTACCATTACAATAGCTGGATTCATTGCTCGCTTGTCCCATACATCATCAAAGTTTATTGCAAGGTTTTTTATTTTGAACCGCTGCGTGTTTGGCAAGGTTTCCTTCATACGAAGCACAATAGCTACCGATAGCACAGATAAAACTCCAGCTACAAGAAAAACGTTAGTAACCCCAATTAAGTTTGTTAAAACGCTGCTCAATGCATTCCCAGCCATAAAACCAACGTTATTCATTATGCCCAAAAGACCCATAGCTTCGCCCCTTCTGTCACTTGGAATAATATCTGCCAAGTAAGCGACTGTGCCTGTTGGCATAAACCCGGTACTTAGTCCATGAATTGCACGAAGTGCTAAGAATCCAAAAACAGTGGTAAACAATGGATACATAAAAGAAATGGCAACACACACCAATCCACCAAAAATCATTACGGGAATACGTCCAATGGTATCTGCCAGCTTCCCACTAATTGGCCGAGACAATGCGGCTGCAATTGTAAAAACACCAATTATGTACCCTTTATAATCCTCCCCACCCAATGAAGATAGATAATCGGGCATTTCAGGAATGATAATGTTGAAACTCAAAAAGAACAACAACGTACTGAGGCACAAAAGCCAAAACTGTATGGAATATTTACTTTTCAAAACAAAAAAGGAGTGCAGTGCACTCCTTTCAATATCATTATTTTAATCGCAAATTATTTTCTGCTTTTTATAAATTCTTCTAATTCAGGCACTGGATCGTATGATTTTCCGTTCCAATATCCCAATAATTCTACTTTTTGAGGAGAACGAGCAATCAATTGCTTTACTTCTGGAATTGTGTCTTTACTAATAAGAACATTAGTAATTTGGTAATTCATAGAGTTGTTCACCTTAACAGTAACATAATAAGCAAGCCTTTTGGTAACGGGTTTGGTAGGCGGCCTGCCCATCTTTTTCTTATCTTCTGGTTTTTCTTTCTTTTTTCTGCCCATTTTAAAATGTAAACGCTGCAAACATATCAAAGTTTGATTAATTTCAAATTTTTAAACAAAAAAAGTAAAGTTTTCTTATCCAATGATTATCTAATCATTGTGATAATGTTCTCCTTTTAGGATGGTAAATGCTCGATACAATTGTTCTAAGAAGATCGTTCGCACCAAATGATGAGGAAACGTAAGTTTTGATAATGCCCAAACTGCATTGGCTCGTTGTCTAATCGTATCGGAGAAGCCAAATGCCCCGCCAATTACAAAAACAATTCCAGGTTGGTAATTCAATAAATCGTTTAATTGATCGGCGAATTTACGACTTGCATATTCTTTGCCTTTCTCATCTAAGAGTACTACAAAATCGCTGTCACTTATATTTCTTAACAACGATTCCTCTTCCATCTTTAAACACTCTTCCCGTTTAACAGATTTTTTAGAAGATGAAATCTCTATATAATTAAGCTTACAATACTTATTGAGTCGTTTTAAGTACTCTGCCTCACTTTGCTTGTAGAATTTTTCTTTAGTGGCACCAATTACAACTAACTTAACAGCCATTAAGGTTTGTCAATGTCTATTTTCTCGTTGTATTGATCTAAGAAGCTATAATCTAGCATCCCGTAACTAAAATCAGATTTCACTTTCACCCACTTCTTATACTTCATATACCACTTGGTTCTCTTTGAAGGGAATCCTTGGGTTATATATGCTGCTAGGTATGGATTAGTAAGAATTGTTAAGCTCGATTGTTTTGATGACAGTAGTAAATAATCCAAATGCTTATCGATGTCATCCAAAATCATAACACTCGATTGAACTTTCCCTGTACCTCCACAAGTTGCACATGTTTCTGCAGTTGCAATTGTCATTTCAGGACGAACCCGTTGACGCGTAATTTGAACTAATCCAAACTTACTAATTGGCAAAATAGTGTGTTTCGCTTTGTCCTCACTCATCGCATCCTTAAGTGTATTATAAAGCTGCTTTTTAAAGTTAGGTGATCTTAAATCAATAAAGTCTATTACCACAATACCACCCATATCTCTCAACCTCAGTTGACGAGCAATTTCACGAGCTGCATCCAAATTGGTAGCTAGTGCGTTTTCTTCTTGATTAGCCGTTCTATTTTGCTTGCTTCCGCTATTTACATCAATAGAATGAAGTGCTTCAGTATGCTCAATAATTAAATAAGCTCCACCCGGACAAGAAACTGTTTTTCCGAATGAACTTTGAATTTGTTTTTGAATCCCAAACTGTGCAAAAATGTCTTCCTTCCCAGAATAATGCTTAAGTACTTTAGGTAATTGCTTATCAATTGTACCTAAATGCACCTTTAGCTCTTCGTATAATGACTTTTGATTTACCGCAATAGTGGCAAATTCATAACTCATTAAATCACGAATTATAGCAAAACTTTTCTGAGCTTCGCCCAGTATTTTATCACGAACAACTGCAGTAGGAAGCACATCAAAAATGCTATTCCACTTGCTTTGAAGCTCCATAATGTCTTGATGTAGATCTTGACCGCCTTTTTCTTCAGCAGCAGTTCTACAAATCAACCCAAGTTTTGGTGCTTTTAAACTTGTCGCTAAATTTTTAAGTCGCTTTCGCTCTTCATTCGTACTTACTTTCTTAGAAACGTTAACCGTATCATAAAAAGGTACAAGAATAAAATACCTACCAGCAATTGAAATTTCTGTGGTAAGTCTAGGTCCTTTGGAAGAAATAGGCTCTTTGGCTATTTGAACAAGAATTTGTTGATTTCTCTT